>BHEQ01000005.1 GCA_003864535.1 Gammaproteobacteria bacterium | reverse complement strand
TATAACTACTCAGCAGCCAAAGAAGCATCACCCCATCCCTCTCCATCGGTTAGGGGAGAAACGCCATTAAGTTAAGGCTTCCCCTAGATCCCCCTTTCGCGGGGAACACTCCTTATTGTTGGACTTTTAGAGCTCCTCCTCTGCGAGGGGGTGGTTGGGAGGGTTTCTTTTAAATCCTTACCTTACTGGCGTTAGATTTAAAGGAGAGACTTTTTTAATTAATTCAACAATGATTAATTTAATTACCCCATTCCTTAAATTAAGGATTAGACTATGAAAATGTTAGCTTCAAATGAAGCGAAACTAATTTTGGAAATATGTAAAGTGGTCTCAAAGCCCAGACAAATTTTCATCTAATTTAAGATAAATAAATATTTTTTATCTATAACTAAGGGGTAATAAAATGAAATATATCACTGTAATATTTATTATAAGTACAAGCCTATTCTTAGCATCTTGTGGTTTGAATGATATAAAAAGGAATGGCTCAGTGTATCCAGTTGTGCCTAGTGAAGCAGTTGTAAGTATAGAAAATCATTTAGTTGATTTAAAAACGGCTAATTAATCTAAAAACTGGAATAGGGCACAACTACTCAGCTCCTCCCCTGCGAAGCTTGGGCTTGGGGCTTTGATGAGGTTTCTTTAATTACCTAATTTAAAACTAAACGCCCAAATAATAGAGAAAAAGAGCAAAATTTGGTACGCTTAGCACCTTAATCTAAATAATAAGTATACCATCTTATGTCTTTTGCTCACTTAAACTTACATACTGAATTTTCATTATCAGACAGCTTAGTAAGGGTTAAGCCTTTGTTTAAATACCTGAAAGAGCAAGGAGCTAATGCAGTTGCGCTTACAGACCTAGGTAATGCCTTTGCATTAATTAAATTTTATAAAGCTGCACTTAATGCAGGAATAAAACCTATATTGGGTGCGGATTGTTATCTTAAAATTAATGGCGTAAAAAAATCAAATAAAAATAATAATCCCCATAAAGATGCCAATAAAACCGACCTAATTAGCCGTGTTACCCTTCTTGCACAAAATCAAACTGGCTATAAAAATCTCTGCACTTTACTTAGTAAAGGTTATCGCGAAGGGCAAGATCGTGGTATTCCGCAGCTTAGTTTAGAGTGGCTATGTGAATATAATGCAGGCTTAATTATAATCTTCTCTCAAGAGAGTCACTTGGGGGATGCGCTTACGCATAATAATGAAGATCAATTTGATTATCATCTTGAACAGCTAAATATTTTTAAAGATCGGCTTTATATTGGGATTAGCCGCATTGGGCGTAATAATGAAGAGACTTATATCCAAAATGCAGTGCGCTTGTGTTATCCACGTAAGTTACCAATTGTTGCGCTAAATGATGTCCGTTTTATCCATAAAGATGATTTTGAAGCGCATGAAGTCCGTGTGTGCATCTCAACAGGATTTGTTTTATCTGATCATAAACGCCCTAAAGTTTTCACAGCTGAACAATATTTAAAATCACCTCAAGCAATGAGTGCGCTCTTTGCAGATTTACCCGCGGCTATTGAAAATAGTACCCAAATTGCAATGCGTTGCAACGTCACTCTTTCTTTGGATAAACCTTGCCTACCTGATTTTCCTGTGCCTGAAGGTTTAAGTATGGCGCAGTATTTTAAAAAATGTGCCGCAGATGGCTTACAGTGGCGTTTTGCTGAGCTTGAAAAATCAAGTGCTAATGCTGATTATAAAGCTGTCAATAAAGATGAATATATTGCGCGTTTAAATATTGAGTTAGATGTCATTATCAATATGGGCTTTCCTGGTTACTTTTTTATTGTTGCCGACTTTATTCAATGGGCAAAAGATAATGATATCCCCGTAGGTCCTGGGCGTGGCTCTGGAGCTGGCTCTCTTGTTGCGTGGGCTTTAAAAATTACCGATCTTGATCCTATCCCTTATGATTTACTTTTTGAGAGATTTTTAAATCCTGAACGTGTTTCCATGCCCGATTTTGATATCGACTTTTGCATGGAAGGGCGTGATCGCGTTATTGAATATGTTGCCAAGCATTATGGGCGCGAGGCGGTATCCCAAATTGCAACTCATGGAACCATGGCTGCAAAAGCAGTTGTTCGTGATGTTGGGCGCGCTTTAGGCTATCCTTATGGAATGGTGGATCGAATCGCTAAAATGATCCCATTTGAACTTGGGATGACTTTAAGCAAAGCCTTAATTGACTCACCCGATCTAAAGCAAGCGTATAAACAAGATGAGGAAATTACCACATTAATTGATTTTGGCTTGCAATTAGAGGGCTTAACTAAATCTGTTGGGCGCCATGCTGGCGGTGTTGTAATCTCGCCAACCCTTTTAACAGATTTCTCGCCTCTTTATTGTGAGGAGGGCTCAAACGCCTTAGTTACTCAATTTGATAAGGATGATGTTGAAGCTGCGGGACTTGTTAAATTTGACTTTTTAGGTTTAAGAACGCTTACGATAATTCATTGGGCTTTGCAACACATTGAAAAAACACATGCTAAAAAAATAGATATCTTAAGTATTCCTCTAAATGATAAGCCAAGTTTTGATCTGCTCAAACGTTGTGAGACAACTGCTGTTTTCCAGCTTGAATCACGCGGCATGAAAGATTTAATCAGCAAATTACAACCTGATACTTTTGAAGATATAATCGCCCTTGTTGCCTTATTTCGTCCAGGACCGCTCGAATCTGGCATGGTTGATGATTTTATCAATCGTAAACATGGGCGTGCTGATGTTGCCTATCCTTTCCCTGAACTTGAAGATATTTTAAAACCGACATATGGCGTAATTGTTTATCAAGAACAAGTTATGCAAATCTCTCAAGTAATTGGGAACTACACTCTTGGCGGTGCAGATTTATTACGCCGCGCTATGGGTAAGAAAAAAGCCGAAGAAATGGCGGATCAGCGCATGTTATTTATGCAGGGCGCTGAAAAATTAAATTTTGATACTCAAAAAGCTGGTGATCTTTTTGATTTAATGGAGAAATTCGCAGGATATGGGTTTAATAAATCGCACTCCGCAGCTTATGCTTTAATCTCCTATCAAACTGCATATTTAAAATCCAATTATCCAACTGAATTTATGGCAGCGGTTTTATCATCTGATATGGATAAAACTGAAAAAGTAGTCATCTTTGTTGAAGAATGCCGCGAGATGAAACTCAGCTTACTTAGCCCATCAATTAATCATTCTTTATATGCATTTAGCGTAAATAATATCGATCAAATTGTATATGGTTTAGGAGCTTTAAAAGGCGTTGGTGAGGCTGCGATTACCAATACTTTGCTTGAGCGCGAAGCTAATGGTGATTTCAAAGACTTATTTGATCTATGTGCGCGGGTCGATTTATCTAAAATGAATAAAAAAGTTCTTGAGACTTTAATTCGTGCAGGTGCTTTAGATATTTTTTGTGAGGCTTTAAATGATATAAATATTGTGAATAATCAAGAGTTAAACTTACAAACACGCTGCCAGCATCGCGCTAATTTAATGCTAACTATGCCTGAGGCTATAAAAGTTGCGGAACAATTTGGTAAAGATAAATCTAAAGGGCAGTTTGATCTATTTGGCATGTCGCTTGCAAGCGAAGCCCCCACGCCTAAAAGCTTACATAATGCCTTATCGTGGACTGAGCAAGATCTTTTAGATGCTGAAAAAGAAACCCTTGGTTATTATTTTACCGCACATCCTTTAGATCGTTTTAAATCTGAACTTAAACAAATTGTTACCCATACTTTTGCCGATATTAACGAACTTGCCCCTCCTGCATATCGCGTTAAACGCACTCAAGAACCGCCTGTTTTAGTGGCAGGATTAGTGATGGGCGTGCGTACTAAAATCAGCCAAAAAGGCAATAAAATGATTTTAGTTGATCTAGATGACAAGCGCGCGCGCCAAGAAATTATGCTCAATGATGAGCATTTAAAATATCTAGAAACTCCCTTAGCTGTTGATCAAGTGCTTATTATTAAAGGATCTTTAGGTTGGAATGATTTTAGTAATAGTATGCGAATTAATGTTAATGAAATAATGAGCATTGATCAAATGCGCGCTTTTTCTGCAAAATGGTTATTAATTGAAATAGAATCTGATAAATTTAATCAAGAATTAAGTAACAAACTTATAAGCTTACTTGGAAATTATTCTTCTGCAAGCGGAGTTAAACTACGCTTGCGTTATCATAAACATAAGCCTGATTTGCAATCATCTATTGAAGCTGCCTTTCCTGAAACTTTATGCTTTAAAGCATGTCAGGAATTACTTGATCAGCTAAAACTACTTTTAAATGGGCAGGCAAGATTTAGCTTTAGGGGTGCAGGTTTTAATGACTAGATTATTAAGCATATTATTAATCCTATCTATATCAACCATAAGCTTTGCTGAGAACCAAAATAAGCAAGCTTATATAGACATAATCTCTATTGCGCCGTATATGCTTGAAGATCAACTATATTTAGATTTAAATGCAAAAATTATTCTTAACCAAACCCAAATCGAAATTTTAAGAAATGGAATTCCACTTACATTTGCCCTAGAAACGGTATTTAAACGCGAAAGACTCTATTTTTTTAATGAAATCCTTGATGAAAATATACGCAAATTTGAACTTTCCTATCATACTCTTTCTAATCAATATCTTATTACTTACACGAATATAAACATGGTAAAAAGCTTCCCAAACTTAAGTTTAGCTCTTGATTTTATGAGTAATATAAGCAATATACCTATTGGCTCAGCAGGTCTTATCCAGCCTAAAATACCTAAACTTAAGTATCTTGGTTTAATCAAATTAGGTTTAGATATCAATTCTCTGCCAACCCCTATGTTAATCCCAGCTTACTTCTCTAAAGACTGGTCTTTAAGCACACCATGGACATCTTGGGAGATTTTATTATGAAAATATTCAAGTGGTTTAAGCTCTCGCGCCTGTGGCCTTTGGTAATTTTAACAATAAGCTTAGTTGCAGTATTAGCCTTGATGACAATTGCTCTAGAAAGTGCGGTAATTTATAAGTCTATTTATTTATATCTACTCCTTAGCGCAATTATATTATTATTATTGCTATTAGCACTAGTTGCTTATTACTTAGCTCTACTACTTAAAGGGATTAAAAACAAGCTTCCAGGAGCTCGATTAACCGCGCGGCTGGTTTTATTATTTAGCGCATTATCTATTTTACCTTTAATGTTACTCTTTGTTTTTAGCGTTAATGCAATAACACGTGGGATTGATAATTGGTTTGATGAAAGCCTTGAAAAAGGTTTTGAAGATGCGCTATCTCTTTCAAAAATAGCCTTAGATACACGACTATTGGATGCCTTACGCCTTGCTCAGCGTGTCTCTGATAATATTAATCGCAGCAATGATGAATCTATTCCTTTTCACCTTGAAACACTAAGAGCTCAAATAAATGCGAAAGAACTTACTGTTTTTTCACATAACTCAAAAATAATTGCCACAAGTCAACAAGATTTGACGAAATCATTTCCTGATATTCCAAACCCTGCGATTATTCTAACCGCGAAACAAGGCTTTGAATATGTACGTCTAGAGCCTATTTATGATAGTTTACAAGTACGTGTAGTCTTATCTTTTGATAATAAACAGCGTATTTTACAAGCTATTTTTGACATTCCCACACAATATTCAAATTTAAGCGAATCAACTCAACAAGCACTCAATCAATATAAGCAATTTAAAACCCTAAAAGGACCATTACGGATTAGCTTTATTATGATTTTAACGATGGTATTATTATTGGCATTACTCCTTTGCTTTGGTGGTGCTTTTTTTGCCTCAATTGGCTTGATTAAACCGTTAAGAACTTTATCTTTGGCAATTTTAGAGGTCTCAGCTGGAAACTACGAGCAAAAATTAAAAACTAAAGCTGATGATGAGTTTGGGCAGCTGACAAATTCCTTTAATGAAATGATCGCAAGACTTTCTAAAGCTCGTGATGAAACATCTGAATCCTCTCAATTATTAGAAGCGCAGCGTGCTTATTTAGAATCTATTTTAACCAAGCTCTCATCAGGGGTATTGGTTTTTGATTTATCAGGAAATCTAAGGACATTTAATCAAGCGGCGGCGAATATTTTAGATTTAAATTCAGAAGATTTAATCGGAATTAATGTATATAAATCAGATCATCATGAACATATACAAATTATAAGCGAGACTATCGCCAAATACTTAAGCGAGACTGTTGATGATTGGCGGACTGAAATTACCAGTTTTATAGGGGGGCAACGCCATATTTTATCTATTCGCGGTGCAACTAAAAAAGGGCAGCTTGGTTTAAATGGAGGTTTAGTTGTTGTTTTTGATGATATCACTCAAGTTATAGCGACAGAAAGAGAAGCTGCTTGGGGCGAGGTTGCGCGGCGGCTAGCGCATGAGATTAAAAATCCACTCACTCCAATTCAATTATCAGCTGAACGCATCCAAATTAAATTAAGAAATTCTCTTAATGAAAAAGATCAACAGTTACTAGAAAAATCAACTCAAACAATTATTGCTCAAGTTGCTGCCATGAAAGAAATGGTTTATGCTTTTAGCCAATATGCACGCCCACCTAAGTTAAATTTAAATAAAATGCCACTAAATAGATTATTACGCGATGTTATGTATTTGTATCGAGAATCAGGAACGCCAATCGCTCTTCATTTAGATGCTAAACCTGATGAAATTATTATGGATGAAGGACGCATGCGTCAACTTATGCATAATTTAGTCAAAAATGCGCTTGAGGCTTGTAGTCTTAATCATGGAGATATTGAAATAAGTACAGTATCTTCACTAGAAAATCAGAATGTTATTTTAATTATAAAAGATACAGGTATAGGCTTTGCCTCAGAAATTATTGAAAATGCCTTTGAGCCTTATGTAAGTAGCAAACCCAAAGGATCAGGTCTTGGTCTTGCAATTGTACGTAAAATAGTTGAAGAGCATTCTGGTACAATTAGCATTAAAAGTGAACCTAAGTTAGGCGCATTAATTACTATTTACTTACCTCTTGCACCAAACAATTTTTCTCCAAGCAATTTATCTCCAACCCATTTATCTCCAGTAAATTTATCTTCAAATAAACTTTCTCCAAGCAATTTCCACTCAACTCATTGATTATTATATAAGGATATTATTATGTACAAAGCTCTTACACGTATTGTTTTTTTAAGCTCTGTTACAGCTCTAGCTTTAACTATTGCAAGTGCTAAACCTACCGTTGAAATTAATACAAATTATGGAAATATTTTAATTGAATTAGCCGATAAAGAAGCACCAATCACCGTAAAAAACTTTCTTGAATATGCTGAAAATGGACATTATGAGGATACTATTTTTCATCGCGTAATTAAGGGATTTATGATTCAAGGTGGTGGTTTTAGCCCAAATATGGTTCAAAAAACAACGCTTGCCCCTATCAAAATTGAATCTATGAATGGTTTAAAAAATGATCTTGGGACGATTGCAATGGCACGCACTGGGAACCCTAACTCTGCCACAAATCAATTTTTTATTAATACTAAAGATAATGAATTCCTAAATTATACTGCTGCTAATTCAGAAGGTTATGGCTATACTGTTTTTGGAAAAGTAATCGAAGGCATGGATGTTATTACAACCATTGAAAATCTTAATACAAGCAACCAAGATGGGCATCAAGATGTACCTATTACTCAAGTGATTATCAGAAAAATAACTATCCTCCACGATGAGGTTGATGATATGCCCTCTAATCACATTAATGAAGCAACTCAAGAAGAAACATCAGCTGATTCTAGCAATACTGATAAAATTCTATACTAAATGAATAAACTGCTAAATGATCAGGCGCTCTTGCGCTACTCACGTCACATCTTATTAGATGAGATTGGAATAGATGGGCAAGTGCGCTTAAATCAAGCTTGTGTGTTGATAGTTGGTTGTGGCGGGCTTGGATCAGCTGCTATTCCAATTCTTGCCGCCGCTGGAATTGGCAGACTTATTTTAATTGATCACGATACAATTGAATTATCAAATTTACAGCGTCAGACTTTATATAATACTGATGATATTGGTAAATATAAAGTTAGCTGTGCTAAAAAAGCTACACTTAAAATTAATCCTCTTATTAAGATTACTGCGATTGATAAATATGTTGATATTGATGATTTAAATATTTTAATGCAAGAATGCGATATAGTTTTAGATTGTTCGGATAATTTCAAAACGCGCCTTGCGTTGAATTTAGCTGCGGTAACTCATCAAAAAATCTTAATTTCAGGATCAGCCTCAGGATTTGAAGGGCAATTATCAGTGTTTAATTTAAAAGATAAAAATACACCGTGTTATGCCTGTGTTTTTGGGAGTGAGTTAAACTCTAACTTAAACTTAGATGATCATTTAGATGATCAGTGCGCTAAATTTGGAGTTTTCTCACCTTTAGTCCATATCATTGGGGCGACACAAGCGCAAGAAGCACTTAAGATAATTTTAAATCTCAGCATCGCTCAGTTTGGCGTACTTAAAATCTATAATGCCTTACAAGGTGATTGGCAATTAATAAATTTTAATAAAAATAAAGCCTGCAAAATATGTAAATAATAACTGCATAATTATCGTTATAAGGAGCTATTTAAGCGTCTCTGTCACGACTTAGCGTTAAATGCATCTGAGTTAATTTAAATAAATTTAAATTCATTTTATTAATAACAGATACATATCCTAGAGTATTATATATTTTTCATTTACAATATAAACTAATCTTATTTAAAATTATTCTCATATTTTTAGCATGTTGCTATCCATACACCTCAACGCCATTAAGTTAAGATTTTAAAAGCCCCTCCCAACCTCCCCTTAGCAGGGGAGGAGCTGTAAAAGTCCCCAAAGCTTCGGGGATTTAGGGGGAAGGACTTAACTTAATGGACTTGATCCATACACCTAGGCTCTTATGAATAAATATTTTTACCCAATCTTACCAACTATGTTATTACTAACTAGCTGTGCTAATTATGAGAAAAACCCAGATGATCCTTATGAATCTTTTAATCGCGTTTCATATAAAATAAATGATGGAATTGATAAGGCTATTTTAAAACCACTTGCACAAGGCTATGTTAAGGTAACCCCTAACATTGCCCAACAAGGAGTTAGTAATTTAATCAGCAATGTTAACCAAGTACCTATTTTTCTAAACGATTTAGCCCAATTTAAATTTGAAAAAGCTGCAGAAACTGCAAGCAGATTTGTCTTTAATTCAACTTTTGGATTATTTGGATTACTCGACTTAACCAAACCTTTTGGCTTACCCAAAGAACATGCTAACGATGTTGGAATGACTCTCGCCTTTTATGGATGGGAAAATAGTGAATTCTTAGTTGTACCTTTACTTGGACCTGCAACTGTTCGAGATGGAATTGGGCGCGTGGGTGATGCGGTACTTATACCTTCAAGCTATTACATTAAAGATGCCAAGCTTAGAAATATAAATTGGGGTGTACGCCTTATTGAAGCTCGCTCTAGATTATTAAATGTAGATAAAATCGCTGGTGAAGCATCTTTTGATAATTATATTTTTCAACGTGAATCTTATATGCAATATAGGAAGAATCAACTTAGCAAAGCTGGACTTATTGAAGAGGTAGATTCACCCTCTTTATCAGATATTTTAAATGAAAGTGGCGGCGATAAGTAATTAGGTCACATCCATTAACTTTAGTTTAGGCTATAAACTCACTAATAGCTTGATTTAAAAATAGAAACCCTCGGTTCGTTGCGCACAAATGCGTATTGTGCGTTTGCAACAAACCTCTACTTTCTAGTTTCTTAAGATTTAAATCTAAGCTGGCTAAATCTAGAAAACAACGCTCTTGAAAATATTGCTTAGGAACGCCATTTTTTAAACGCAAAACATTAAGCATAAACTCAAAAGGTAATTCTTTTGCATCAACACATTTAAATTCATCAAAGCAATCCATAGTTCCAGCAAGCTCAAGATAGCTGCGCGGATGCTTTTTAAGGCTCGTGCGATAAATTTTCTGCTCATTACTCATCGTGATTTTGCCATGAGCACCCGCGCCTATGCCAATATAATCCCCAAATTCCCAGTAATTACGGTTATGCAGGCATTCACTCTTAGCTTGCGCAAAAGCTGATACTTCATATTGCTTATAAGCTGCGTTATGCAATAATGCCTGTCCTTGAATTTGCAACTCTTCAATAAGCTCATCATGGGGTAATATAGGTGGATAACGATGAAAGTAAGTATTTGGCTCTAAGCTTAATTGATAATAAGAAATATGATTTGGATTTAAAGCAATTGCTTGCTCTAAATCTTGTAATCCTTCCGCAATTGTTTGATTGGGTAAACCAAACATAATATCTAAGTTTATTTGTTCAAATCCTGCATTACGTGCCATTTCAAAAGCATTTTTAGCTTCATCTGCTTGATGAATACGCCCCAATGTTTTTAAATGTTGATTATTAAAACTTTGCACACCAATTGATAAGCGATTGATTCCAAGTTGACGATAAGCATTAAAGTTTGCTTGATCAGCACTGCCAGGATTTGCCTCAAGAGTAATCTCAGCATTAGGCAAGATTTGGAGCCGCGCCCGTATTTGGGATAATAAAGACTCAAGCTGACTTGGTTTAAGTAAACTTGGGGTGCCACCACCGATAAATATACTCGAAATACGGCGTCCCCAAACATAGGGTAAAATTAGTTCGACATCTTTAATTAATGCATCTATATAGTTTTTCTGATCAAGATCTTGCTCTAAAATATTTTCTTTTTGTTTATGTGAATTAAAATCACAATAAGGACATTTTTGGACGCACCAAGGAAAATGAATGTAAAGACTAAGTGGGATCATAATTATGCTTTATTTAATGGTGAAAGTTGGCAATTTAAGATTGTAAGCAATTGCAGTTAAACGGATTAATAGAGTTACAAACATCCCCATTAACATTGAGGCATTTGTTCCAAAACCTAAATTATAAAATACGATGTGAATGCTAGCCCCTGCCAAACAGGCGGTAGCATAGACTTCTTTTTGGAGGATCATAGGAATTTCGCGTGCGAGCACATCCCGCAAAATACCACCACCAACTCCTGTGATAATCCCCATAACAATTGCAACTAAAGCCCCAGATCCATATATTAAAGCTTTATTGACCCCGATACCAACAAATACAGCCAAACCTATGGCATCTAATACGGGTAAAATAAATTTATTGATTTTTACCGCCTCATTTAATGGGGAGATAAGTTTTACAAACATCATAAAGATTATACAAGTAGCAATTATAACATAAAGATAAGTCGGGTCAATTACCCAAAACACAGGTGTTGCACCAAGGATTGCATCGCGCACCGTGCCACCACCTATCGCGGTTGTTGTTGCTAGAACAAAAACACCAAATGGATCCATGCGCATTTTACCAGCTAAAATAACCCCAGAAATGGCAAAGACAATTGTTCCAAGCAAATCAAAAAAATATAAAAAACTCACATACACCTCTTATAAAAACTAATCTATGGTAATATTTATGCCTATTATCTAATATCTAAATGAATTTAAATATGCAAACCATAAATAAAAATCCAGAACTTAATGCAGACTCTATCATTGATCGTTTTGTAGAGCGTTTGGAGAATATTGAAAGTAAATTTAGTTATCAGGAGCTGACTCTAGAGAGCTTAAATGAGACTATTTTAAGTCAACAAGATCATATAACCCAGCTTAAAACTCAAGTGCAGCAACTAATTGCAAGGCTTAAATATAGTGATAGCGGGGAAAACTCGCCTGAGCAAGGCTTAGAGTTACCGCCACATTATTAATACAGGCACATCTATAAATTACTTTTTCAGCTGACACGATATTATTTAGTGCTCATTTACCTAAGTAAACTGCGCTTTTAATAATATCACAAGCCTTGAAAAATCTAATTTATAGAAGTCCCCATTAGAATATTAACATTTCGAAATAACATAATTATAAAATCATTATAAAATAAGGCAATTGAAGATAAATCAACAATTGCCTTATTTTATGCATTTAGTTACTAAATTATTTATTTTTAGTTCTTACAAACATACGATCTAATGCTTCTTGTGTAGCAATAGACTGTGCTTTTGCTTCATGAGCTACGCGAAGTGCTTCATCAGCTTTTTTACCATCTTCGCCACCAGCACATGCAACTGCAAACATAGCGACAGAAGAGATTGCTAATAATTTTATAACTGCTTTCATAATACGAGTTCCTATTTAAAAAAAAATTGTTTATGCTTATGGGCACATCTATTAATTGCTTTTTCTGCGTTACGCAATTTTATGAAAATGCTCATTTACCTATGTAAACTGCGCTTTTAATAAAATTGCAAGCCTTGAAAAATCTAATTAATAGAAGTCCCCTTATATAAGCATGCGCATAATATCGCTCATAATAGTCTATTTTGCAAGTTTTTATTCTAAACTTATCCCAAAGCTATAATGCATTTTTGCTATTTAAAATAGTCAATTATTGTAATATTTATTGCAATATTGAGTTACTCTTGCTCAGTTTTAATTAGTTATTTAACTATACTGTTAATTACTGCTAAATTCCAATCTTAACCGCATTAGAGTATGTTAAAATATCACCGTTTTAATTTATATTAATTTAATGAACAAATAATAAACAAATAAGGATATAAAATAACAATGAGCTTAAATTTAATTCCAGCTGCAAATAATATTGAAAAAATAACTGAAGATTTTAATGTAATTATTGAAATTCCAGCAAACTCTGCCCCAGTTAAATATGAAATTGATAAAGAATCTGGCGCATTAATGGTCGATAGATTTATTGGCACAGCGATGAGCTATCCTGCTAATTATGGATTTATCCCACATACTTTATGTGATGATGGTGATCCTCTAGATGTCTTAGTAATCACGCCCTACCCTTTAATTCATGGTGCAGTCATTCGCGCACGTCCTTTAGGTGTGCTTAAAATGACGGATGAGTCAGGTGGAGATGCTAAAATCATCGCCGTTCCAATTAATAAATTATGCCCAATGTATGAAAGTATAAAAGATATCCTCGACTTACCGCCATTACTAATCCAACAAATTGAATTCTTCTTTGAGCATTACAAAGGCTTAGAGCCTGGTAAATGGGTTAAATTAGATGGATATGGTAAAAAATCTGATGCAGAAGTTGAAATTATTAACTCTTTGAAGCTTTATAACGAAGCTAAGTAAGCTAAGGAAATAAAATTAAACTAAAAAATAACTCTAAATTAAGAGATATTTTTATTTTACAATGGACATGCGTGGATATATTATTTGGATTAGTAGGAATATTTTTAAAGCTTGTCATGCAAAAATATTCCCAAGTATCTCCAGCAATAACACTTTTTAATGTTGATCAGATGCAAGGGCATGAGTTTGAATACTTTGTCGCGCAATTACTTAGAAAACAAGGTTTTAGAAGTGTCAAAGTTACCTCAGGAAGTAGCGATTTTGGAGTTGATATTCTAGCGACTAAGTATTTTACTAAATGGGCTATTCAATGCAAACGCTATACAAGTAATTTATCGCGTACAGCCATTAGTGATGCTGTTGCAGGCAAAGCGCATTATGGCTGTGCTAAAGCTATGGTTGTTACAAATTCCTATTTCTCGAAACAAGCACTTGTTTTTTCTAAAACTACAAACTGCACTTTAATTGATAGAGATGCACTTGATATATGGATGGGTGGCTCCTTACCCATAAAATCTTCTTTTGTTTTTAGAAAAATATTTTTCCTTATACTATTTATAACATCGTGCGCATGTTTATTTTATGGCTTTCTTTTATGGCTTTCTTTTTATCAATAGGCTCACATGCTCTTACTTATAAAGCGCTACATTGACACTCAGTCTGAATTAGAAACGTGGTGTACCCATAATCTTAATATTAAATTATTAGGCATAGACACTGAATTTATGCGGACTCGGACATATTTCCCTAAACTGTGCTTAATTCAATTATCCACAACTACTGAAATATTAATTATTGATCCTATTAAAATTAAAGATCTATCTGCTTTAGTTGGATTATTTAAAAATCCAAATATTCTCAAAATTATTCATTCAGCAAGTCAAGATATTGAAACTTTATTTACTACACTTAAGGTTATTCCAACTCCTCTTTTTGACACCCAAATAGCTGCGAGTTTATTGGGTTTTGCTAAAGAAGGATTATTAATTAGCTATCAAGAAATTGTCCATCTTGTTTTTAATATTATTTTAGAAAAAGATCAAACTAGAACCGATTGGTCAAAACGCCCTTTAACTGAAGCCCAGCTTGATTACGCTTTTGATGATGCCAGATTTTTAATCGCCTTACATGATGCGTTCCAAGCTAAATTAAGCTCTAACAACCACCAAGCATCTTTTAATGCGCAGATAAATGCTCTTATTGATCCAAATAAATACACTCCTCAGCTTGATAGCGTTTGGCGTAAAGTTAAGCACAAAAACAAACTCAAGGGAAGGCGCTTAAGCTTGTTAAAATTACTTGCTTATGAACGTGAGCTTCTCGCAATGCACAAAAATCTCCCGAAACGTTGGGTTATTAGTGATGAGATTTTAATTGATCTTGCCAAAGACTATGGCTCAAGCTTAACGATTTTAGATACCTTACCTGTGCTTGAAAATCCTTTGCTTAATCAAATCAATTTAGATATAAAAACTATGCTATCTAAGTGGATACTAAAGTTTTATCAATCAGATAAATCTCAAGAAAGTGTACTTTAGTCACCCTCTTTAAAATAGCTCATCTTCAGTATTAACTACGCGTGAATTTATAATAATATTTATACCAAAATCTTGTTATAACTTCATGAATAATAGATAACTCCTACTCTACTTTATGGACAATTAAATGCCAAAAACACACTTAAAAAACCCAAATAGCTGGAAGATGTTTCAGATCATTTCTGAATTTACCAATGGCTTTGATCATCTTCATGAGTTAGGTCCTGCTGTAACAATTTTTGGTTCTGCCAGATTTGAAAATACCCATCCTGATTATAAACTTGCCCAAGAAATTGCCCATTACTTTTCAGATCGTGGCTATCATATCCTCTCAGGTGGAGGTCCTGGAATTATGGAGGCGGCGAATTTTGGCGCACAAAGTGGCAAATCTAAAAGTGTCGGATTAAATATTGAATTACCTCAAGAACAAAAAGGTAATGCATACCAAGATATTAGTGTTAATTTTCGCTATTTTTTCTCACGCAAGCATATGTTAATTGAATATGCTGATGCGTGTATTTTTATGCCTGGTGGGTTTGGTACACTCGATGAGCTTACGGAAGTATTAACTCTAATCCAAACCAAGAAAAACAAAAAAATCCCATGTATTTTTGTAAACATAAAATTTTGGAAGCCATTACTTGATTGGTTTTCTAATACCTTGATTGCATATGGAACGATAAACGCCAAAGACTTATCTCTATATCATCTTGTTGATGATCTTGAGACTCTTATTGCTGCTTTTAATATTGAGGTTAATGCTAATATCAAAAAATAAATAACGCTATATCAAGCAAAATGCAAATAAAAATACAGTGCCTGATTTTTTATAGGCATTGCTTTTTTGTATGATTTTATAGTTTTTATTTATACGTGTTTTTATTTATATGTTTATTTATTTGCTTTTTTTAGCTATTCCCCTACTTTATTCATTTTAAAGTGGGGTGATCGATGGGGATCGAACCCACGACAACCGGAATCACAATCCGGGGCTCTACCAACTGAGCTACGACCACCATAGTAGGTGTAATTTGGCACTAAGCAGTAGTTTGTCTACTTAACTGCTTTAATGTTTTAGATGGTGTGCCCGGCAGGACTCGAACCTGCTACCCTTGGCTTAGAAGGCCAATGCTCTATCCAGATGAGCTACGGGCACTTAAATCTAGGGCTTGTTAATTGGTCGGGGCAGAGGGACTCGAACCCCCGACCCTCTGGTCCCAAACCAGATGCGCTACCAGACTGCGCTATGCCCCGAACTGCTTTAACAGGTGCGCATTATAGATGCGTGCATTAAGATCGTCAAGACCATGTGTAATCTTTGATCACATTCTTTATTTTTTTGAGACGCTCTAGATGGATAATTTCAGGTATTTTAGCTGGATCTACAGTTAAGAGTAGCTGCTTTGCATCAATACCTTTTAGTGCAATAAGACATTCCTTTAAAAACTCACCTTGCAATATCTCCCTATCCTCAAAACAAAGGCGACCGCGCTCATCCGCAATACAAGCAAGAATAAATTGATCCAAAACAAGCGGGCGCCTTAATGCATCTAAACTTAACAGTAATTTAAGAATAGTTACAGCGCGGAGTTGATTTAACGTATGAAAATAAAGATGGTATTTTGCAACTTTAATTGCAAGAGTTTGAGTATCGTTGGGTATTTTTAAGCGCTGGGCTAATTTTTTAGCAAGAACCGCACCGCGAGATTCATGCTGTGTATGTTTTGGCAAAATATGAGTAGGAGTTGTCGCCTTACCTAGATCGTGGCATAAACAGGCAAAGAGCGTGTCTGCATCTGCATTTAAAAGCGCAGCTTGACGCATGACCATTAAAGTATGCAATCCTGAGTCTATTTCAGGATGATACTCTGGACGTTGCGGTATACCAAACAGAGCATCGACCTCAGGCAGAATTATTTTTAACGCGCCCAATTCACGTAAACAGGCGATAAATTGATCTGGATGCGCCCCATTTAAGGCTTTAGATAGCTCAATCCAAATGCGTTCAGGGCTTAGGTAATTTAACTCTCCTTGCGCAATCATTTCACTAATTAGCTGCTTTGTTTCTGTGGCAATTTTAAATCCAAAATCATATAAGCGTGCATAAAAACGTGCCAAACGCAGCACTCTAACAGGATCTTCCTTAAAGGCGATACTCACATGCCGCAATACGCGCGCGTTAAGATCATCTATACCATTATAAGGATCAATTAAACGCCCATCACAAGCTTTAGCAATCGCATTAATAGTTAAATCACGCCGAGATAAATCCTCTTCTAAGCTAACCGTGCCATCAGCAATGACACTAAAACCATGATAACCTTTACCTGTTTTACGCTCTTGCCGTGCAAGTGCATATTCCTCATGAGTATCTGGGTGCAAAAAAACAGGAAAATCTTTACCGACTGATTTAAAGCCATGCTCAAGCATTTGCGCATAATTTGCGCCAACTACAACCCAATCTCGATCTATTATTGGAAGGTTTAAAAGTTGATCACGCACAGCGCCGCCAACAAGATAGGTTTCAAATGAAAATGTTAAATTAGATGCCATATTTATCCAATGATTTTCTAGCGATATTATTAAAAGCGCGGTTTACCTAGGTAACTGAGTACTAAATAGTATCGTGCCAGCTAAAGAAACCACCCCTCCCAATCTCCCTCTTTACAAGGGGAGGAGCTCTAAAAGTCCCCCCTGCGAAGGGGGGATTTAGGGGAGAAGCTTTAACTTAGTGGGCAGGGTTTCTTATGCTAATAATACTGCGCAATAGTTACGAATTATTTAAATATCACGATCTTCATAAGTTTTAAGACCATCAAACAGTGCCGCTAAAATATATTTCTCTATTTGATATAAACCAGAAGGAAGGATGATTTCAGGCTCTATCCCTAATCCTGTTATCGCAAAGAAAATAGCTTGGTTTTTCTTAGGGTTACAATAAAGACCACTAATTAAACCATGTTCCTCACCATTATGCCCAAACCAAAACTCGCCCTCATCACCAAAAGGGCTATCTTCATGATCTTTAAATTGAATATTAGATAAACCAAAATTCTTAATTAAACCATTGAATGTATCCCCATTTCTTTTATCAGCTTTTAAACTAACATCATACTTCCAATGATTTTGGGTGAGTAATTGGAAACTCTCAGGAGTTAAAAACTCATGAATTTCATAAGTTACTGGAGTTACGTTAGCTATAGGAGTTAGCAGTACGCCTTTTTGGGCAAGGAGTAATGCAATTTTAGTTGTATCTTGCAAATTAATCCGTAAGCTTGCATCTCCAAAAAAACAGCTGGCATTATGCCCAATTTTGTAGCTTTTCTCATCAAATTGGGGCGTTAATTCAGAAAACTTACCATTAACTTCTAGAAACTGATCTTTTTGAATTTGCCATGTAAGCTTGCTATCCCAAAGTGAATTCTTGCATTTACGATATAAAGTTGTATGTGTTTTACGCGTTTCTTCATCAAGAGTGTAAGAATTAAATATTGCAGTTAACTCCAAAGGGTTTATAACAAATTCTTGCATAAGTACATCAAAGCGCAATTGCATTATTTTTTCCAAGACTGTAGCAATTACCCCAAAATTTAAATTACTGTAACAAAAGTAGCTTCCTGGAGCACGCTTTAAGTCAAAGTGGCTCGCATTATCGTAATAATGTGCACCTTCTGCATTTTTTTTATTTAATTTAAAAAGATCAAATAAATTAATATTATTTGGTGCCGTATAAATAGCATTCTCTCCATCTCGAATACTAGATGTATGCGTCAAAAGTTGCCTTAACGTGATTGGTATATCTTTAAACTTAGGGTTAATAAATTTATAGCCAAGATAGGTGCTAATATTTTCATCAATATCTAATAACTGCTGCTGTTGCATTCTTAAAACAGCCAAACAAACGATCAAGTTAGTGATAGACGATGCCCTAAAATGACTATGAGATTTAATTTTAATAGGAACTTTAGTATGAATTGCGCTAAAACCAATCGCATTTTGATGGATAATTTTACGTTGATCGATAAGGCTATAAGCAATAGCAGGCACAAAGCCACGATTAACAAGGATATTAAGTTTTTGATCTAATTCACTCAGAGATAACTGATTATACATTTAGTGCTTCCATTATTGATTACTTGCAATGTTTTAAGCCCTGCAAGGTAGCACATATTTTTTTTAAATCAAGCAAAATCATATAAGCATATGATTTCAAGCAAGTAATAAATTATTAGCTTTAGGGGACTTCTATAAATTAGATTTTTCAAGGCTTGCGATATTATTAAAATCGTGTCAGCTGAAAAAGCACACATTGATGTGCCCTTTATTTAAGTAGATTAATCTGATCAATAGATAAGCCTGTAATATCTGCAATATCTGCAATAGAAATACCTTTGAGCTTCATTTTTAAAGCGTTGTGCAGGTTGCCTTCAGCTAATCCTTCAGCTTTACCTTCAGCTTTACCTTTAGCTTCAGATTTTGCAGCTTCACTACCATCATAAATTGCATTATTTGTTCTAACTAGACTCCAATACTGAGCATAAATCTCTCGTTCTTCTTTAGTAAAATAAGCCTCTTCGGTAAGATCAATTGCTCTAGATGTCAAATCGTTATCCAAGAGTTCTTGATCAATTTTAGTGGTATCAGTAATTGTGAGCATTTTTAGCCAAATATTTTTGAAGCGTGGATTGCCTACATTTGGATTTTTGGTAAATTTTGCGAGCTCAATAAACACAAACTCAAGCCCTGGAAGTTGGACTGCATTTTCTAAGTCATCTTTAATTGTGTAATGATGATAGTATCCTGACGTGTCCGATCTAAAATTAGTATTAACAATGTTGAGCGAATAAACAGGATATAAAGTATATTTTTCATCACCAGCTTTAACCTGATCTGCGTAGGCTTTACAGCTGTTATATAATACGCGCTTATCAAAAATATCATTCCAAACCATCTGCATTTCAATCAAAAAAATACGATCTTCTTGATCCGTGCATTTGACATCGACAGTGCTATTTTTAAGACCCATAAAATTAGGCGTTTGTTCTGGGCTTAAGTATTTTAATGTTTTGATACAACGATCATCTTCGAACATTAAAAGGTCGTTTAACATACTAATAAGTAAATCTGAGTTTTTGACAAATATCTTTTTAAAAACGATATCTGCTCTCGGGCTTAAATGGCTCATGGTTTGCTCCTTTTTTCTGTCTATGTAAGTTGATAACTTAATAATGTAGTCCTTATAGATTCCTATTAATTAATAGGAATTTAAATTAGAACCGAACTCGATTACCCGTTCTTGGCTCATAGCCTACAATCCCTTCGCGCCATATTTCTTGAGTATTTTGCCCAAACTGCCCGAGCCCTGTAAATTCAATCTGAAAATAAGCTTTAAATTTACCAGGATCTGCAATATTATCTCGATTATAACGTCCTAAAGCTCTAATAGAGATGCAGCAATCATTATATTCAAAGCCTAAAAATGCATCACTTGATCTTTTTTCTGTATAGGCATAATTAAGCCGTCCAAGAACCGCCCACTGTTCGTTAAACTCCCAAAATGAGGCTAAATCAATTTGACGTATAGGATCTAAAATATCACCACGGCTATTAATATCACGATTTTCTCTAAAACCTAAGTTAACGATTTTGCGTGAATTAGGCTTATAGCGCAAATCTAGAGCAAAACGAGTTGTTTCACTATAACGCGGATCCCAATGCCATGAGCCTGATGTTGTAAATGAGTTTGTTAAGCGTGCCGAGCCCTCAGCAATTGTTTCAGATTTTGACCTAGGCTTATCAATATCTTCACCAATAGTTACCCGCGGCGATTCAAAATAGTTAATTTGCCCAATTGAAAAACGAATAATCTCGGTGCCTGTTGTTGAGTTGATAATGCGCGTTGTAACCGCTGTTGTTAATTGATTAGCATCAGCTTGTCTATCTGCGCCCGTAAAGCGATTATCCATAAACAACGCGCCAAAGGACGGCTCTATTTCAGCTGTATCAAAAATTGGTAGCAATTGCTGGTCGCGGTAAGGTGAATATAAATAAAATAAACGCGGCTCTAATGTTTGCACATACTCCCCTTTCTTGATAAAAATAGGACGGTGATCACGTTCAAAAATCAAACCAGAATCAAGAGAGAATATTGGAAGTGTCCGCGTCAAATTTGCATTATTAAGGTTATATTTATCTTTATCGGCAATACTATAATTGGTGAATCTAACACTAAGTTTAGGATTAATAAACCCCCATGAATCCTCTAAACGATAACTAATATATGGCTGCAAATCAAGACGCGTTGCTTGCTCTGGGCGTAAACTATTCGGATATATATTATCGGTTGTAAATCTTACTAACTCAGCTCTAATCCCATATTTAAAGCCATTAGCATTACTTTGATGAGAGTTAAATAAAAGCTGAGGCATTCTTGCATAAGGTTTTTCTGTAAAAATTACTTGATCTAAAATTTGAAATTTTTGTGCTGTAATTGAGAAAGTACCGAAAGAAGTTTGATAATTTAAATTAGCCACACGCTCCAAGTTAGTTGTGGACAATAAGTTAATTCCATCACTTAAGTCTTCAATATAATCCTTATCTGAAACTTCTTGAAATAAGACATTACCTGTTAATTGGCTTGAAAAATTAGCATATTGCTGATATTTAATCGACCAACGCTTCGCCGACTCATCATCCCTACCTTCATTTATTAATTTATTTTTATATATTGAGTCATGAGGGATAATTTCAGCAGCTAAACTCATATTTTGGCGTGCACTTAAATACCTAAACTCGGATGCGAGAATAGGCCCACGTTTAGTAAAAAAACCAGGTGTGATAGTTGCATCCATTTGCGGGGAGATATTAATATAATACGGCAGGCGTATCCCAAAGCCGCTCTCTCCAGAAAGAGTTAAACTTGGTGATAATAACCCTGTATGCCGAGCATCATCAATTGGAAAAGATAAATATGGTGAATATAAAACAGGAATACCTTTAATTAAAAAACTCGCACTATGTGCCCGTGCCAGTCCTTCATCTGTATCAATATCCACATGTTTAGCGCGCACTTGCCATGTTTCATTGCCGCGCTCACAAACAGAATAAGTCGCCCCATTTAAAACTGCAGTATTATTGCTTTGATCAGAGACAATACGTGTAGCTGAACCTTGGCCTCTATTAGCACTAAAATAATATTTAGATTGCTCTATCTGGGTAATCCTCTCATTAAGATTAACCCTTGCCATACTTCCTTCAAGAACACTAGCTGGTGTGGAATATCGGACAATATTATCGTTAGATGTAAGAATATTAGTTATTCTATCAAGATTTATGTTCTCAGCCGTTAGCAACTCATCGCCACGTTGCACGACTACATTACCCGTTAAAATAGCATTTAATGCATTTGAATCTGCATAGTCAGATTGCGCATCAATTACAGATTCAGCGGCTATTTTACCTGTGTCTTTTTGAACATACGATGCAAGCTCATCAGCCCTACACGCCATATACGCAGCGTTTAATGTTGATTGAGCCATGGCAAAGTTGAAGCAAGCAAAAATTAAAAGACTAAGGCTTAAAACAAATTTCATAGCGCGAACTTTAAAATAAAAAGAGCTGCAACAATTGCCGTGGCTGGGTGAATATCGCGAAAACGTCCTGTGCTAAGTTTTAGAACAACATAGGCGATAAATCCAAATGCAATTCCATTTGCGATAGAATACGTAAACGGCATAATAAGAACGCAAAGACCCGCAGGCAGAGCTTCTGTTAAATAATCCCATTTAATATCAACCATTTCTCTAAGCATTAAACCTGCAACATAAATTAAGGCAGGGGCTGTGGCATAGCTTGGAACCGCGCTTGCAATTGGTGCAAAAAATAAAGCTGCAATAAATAAAATACCAACAACAACCGCAGTCAAACCTGTACGCCCGCCAGCTTCTACGCCTGCGGCACTTTCAACGTAAGCTGTGGTTGAGCTTGTGCCAATTAAACTCCCTGCTAAAATTGCAGTTGAATCCGCAAATAGTGCTTTGTTTAATCTTGGAATATGTTCTGGAGTTAATAAATTAGCCCGTTTTGCAACTGCCATTAATGTTCCTGTGGCATCAAAAATCTCTACTAAAACAAAAGTTAAAATAATATGAATGATACCGCCGCCAATAATTACTTTTAAACCACTCCAAAGACCGCCATTATTAATACCCTCATTTAATTTTGTAAAGCTATCGCCTAAATTAAAAGATAGAAAACTTAAATCAAGCTGTAAAAATGTTGAAACTAAAGATGGTGGCATAGAGATAAAACCATTAAGATTTGAATGCCCTTTAAGCGCACTTAAAATTGTAATTGATAAAATACCGATTAAAATTGACCCTTTTATTTTTAAAGCATCAAGCGTTGCAATGATAAAAAAACCTAAGATTGCATATAAGGCTGGGTGAGAGGTTACATCGCCTAATGCAATTAAAGTCGCAGAATTAGCAACGACAATTCCTGAACTTTGGAGTGCTACAATCGCCAAGAACAAGCCGATCCCTGCTGCAATCGCGCAGCGCAGCGAACTTGGAATACCATCAATTAACCAGCGTCTTGCCCCTGTTGCAGTTAGAACAAGAAAGATAATCCCTGAAATAAATACCGCACCCAAAGCCTGTTGCCATGTATACCCCATAGCTCCAACAACACCATACGCAAAAAAAGCATTCAAACCCATACCAGGAGCCATACCCACTGGATAATTTGCAAGTAATCCCATAATAATAGAGCCAATAGCCGCCGCAATACAGGTAGCGACAAAGACAGCTTCCTTATTCATACCCGCATCCCCAAGAATTTGAGGATTGACAAAAATAATATATGACATTGTTAAAAAAGTGGTGATACCTGCAATAATCTCGGTACGGATATTTGAGCCATGCGAGCTAAGCCTAAAAAATTGATTTAACATAAGTTACCTTAAAAGTCGGAGTTGCTAAATGGATATATTGGAAAATTAATATAGTACATATGATCAATCCACATTAGAAATAAGTAAAGCTAAAAAGTTACAATAAGTGTAATAAAATAAATGTAATAAAATAAATTATTCAATGTATTGAATTGTTTATTACATGAGTTTATTTAATATATAAAAGGACTAAAGTTATAGTTAAGGTTATGCAAGCAAAAATAACCATGGCACTACTAGGCCAGACATCCCCAAAATATCTAATATAAGCAGAGATAGCTTTATTAAGCGGGCGCATTTTTTTATACAGCCGCGCCTTCATCATCTCAAAGCGTCCATTAATTGAGCGTAGTATTTTTAAGCTTAAGGTTATATTTTTGAAACCAACTTTACGATAGAGCGTATCAAAATCATACAAGGCATGATGATCTGGAATAATCCAGTTTTTAACTACAATAAACACTAAAAAAGAGGCAATAATTGCTTGAAATTGATGAATAATATTCGCAATTTTATAAGTAGAATCAGGAATTACATCAAGCAGTCCTAAATTAGCTAACGTTATTGGCGTTAAATAAATTAAGGGGATTGCTAAGAGTAAATAACTCAGCACATTGGGTATTTCTTTGAGTATGATATCTGTATTTTTAAATGCTTGCATCCATGCGCTAAAACTTGAGTCTTTAAAAAATACAAGCCAAGGCCAGCGTATGCCAATATAAAGTGGTGCCGCGCCAGAGGCTAAGGCTAGGATGAAAATTATATTTTGATCAGTTTCCGCAGATTCTAAAGAGTACATCAGCAAGGTTTTGCTCGCAAAAGTTAAACTTAGCGGAATAGCACTTAATGCCAGTCCCCCAATAATTGCAAAAAGTGCGGTAAATGGCAGTGTTTCACAACGATTACCTAGTGCATGAATATCATTTTCAGGATCTTCATAAAGAACACTCCCTGCCGACATCATAAGCAATCCTTTATATAAAATATGTGCAACTGCTTGAATACTCACCGCAATTAAAGCAGCTTTTGTCCCAACCCCAATTCCAATCACCATATAACCTAACTGAGAAACGATGCAATACGCAAGTATTTGGCGCATATTACGGCAATTTAACGCGTAAATAATCCCATAAATAACCATAAATATCCCCAAATAAATGAGAATATCATGGGTATTAAAGAGCATTAACAAAACAAATACCGCCGTTTTTGTCGTAAAAGCGGATAAAAACACACTTCCAGATGGCGATGCTTTAGGGTAACTATCAGCCACCCACGCCCAAAATGGGGGCGCAGCTATATTAACTAAAACACCGATAAGAACTAAATAATGCCCTAAGTGTTTCATTTCTATGTGCGTAACTAATAATGGCTCATTATTAAAGTGCATGATACTTAAGCCAATAAAAAATAAAACACCACCAAAAACATGCATTAATAGATAACGAAAGCTAGACTCGCGCGCACCTGCAATATCAGATGCCCATAAAATCAGCATAGAACCAATAAGCATCACCTCCCATAAAACAAAGACAGTCATAAGACTTGTGGTTAGAGTGATTCCAATTGCAGCACCACCATAAATTAAAGCACCGCTAATTTCTAATGGACGCGCAGATTTAATGCTTGCAAAAACAAGCCCAGCAATCAAAGCTAAACAGAAAATTGCAAAAAATAAGCTATTTGGAAATAAATTTTGTTGCATCTGGATATTAATATCTTGTAGTCCAATCCAGTCTACTGAAAATGAATGCAAATCAGAAAAAAGATAATAAATACTACAACCTAAAATGCTAATTGGCACGAGCACCGGCAATAAATTACCAAATATAGCTTGATTTGATGCGGCTTGATTAGATATAGATTGATTAGATATTGCTTGATCTGGCAATATTTGATCTTGATATGCTTGATTGTGCAATGCTTGATCTGGTAATTCTTGCTTGAGTAATGTTTTATCTGGTTTGACATTATTTAAGCTAAATCCACATAAAATCAGATATAAAACGCCTGATAAAATAATCATCACACTAATTGGAATCCAAAAATTAAGCGCACACCAAGCAGGGATAGTAATTGCTAAAATTGGATATATCCATGTTTTCATAAAGGCTATTGTCTTCATTTTTTTGCCTTGCGCATATAAGCTGAGCTTTCTTTCTTTTTTAAAATTGTACTTAAAATAAGCGCAGCTCCTGTAAAAAGAACGCTCCCAGCTATTCCATAAAATGCATAAACTGCTGGAAAGCTATTTTTATGTTCTAAACCTATATCAAAAACAATCAATAAGAATAAAATTACAGAGGTTAATATAAAATAAATCTTCATTAAGCGACTCCTGTGAGTAAACGCGCAAGGTTAATCGCCCATGCAGGAAAAATAAACATAAGTATAGTTAAACTTGCCGTTAAAGTTAAACCTAAGACTATCGGCCATGGTGCTTCTTTATAATTACTAATATCAGTAGTTGCTTTTACAAAAAAACCTTTATAAACAATTGGAATTAGATAAGCTGCATTTAATAAAGTTGAGATAATAATCGCACTCATAGCAACAATAGAATGGACACTCCAAGCACCTTGAATTAAATACCATTTACTGATAAAACCAGCAGCTGGCGGTAAACCTATCATAGAAATAGCGCCTATGGCAAAACATGCAAAAGTGACTGGCATTTTATGCCCTAAACCATTTAATTGGGATATTTCTGTTTTATGCGTCGCGGTATAAATGCTCCCAGCTGCAAAAAATAGAGTTATCTTGCCAAAGGCATGTGCTGCAATATGAATCATCCCTCCCATAATCGCCAGAGGATTAAATAAGCTTGCCGCCATAGTGATATACGCTAATTGTGATATCGTCGAATAAGCTAAACGCTTTTTGAGATTATCTTGGAGCAGCGCAATTATAGAGCTTGCAATGAGTGTAAAACTCGTAAGATATAAAAACCAAATCGTATAATCAATCTGCGACTTTAAAAAATCAATCCCAAAAATGTACACGATTACTTTTAAGACAGTAAATACCCCAGCTTTAACTACAGCAACGGCGTGTAATAAAGCTGAAACTGGAGTAGGTGCGATCATAGCAGTTGGTAACCATTTATGAAAAGGCATTAAAGCAGCTTTGCCTATCCCAAAAATATACAGTGCTAATAGCAACATTAATGGCAGCCCTGAAATTTTATCTTTTAAAATTCCTCCATTTAGAAACTCAGTTGTTCCTGTAAGATAAAAAGTCCAGAAAATAGCGGGTAACATAAACCCGATAGAAGTACCGATTAAAATCCCTAAATAAATTCTACCCGCACGCATAGCTTTAGCAGAATTTTTATGAGTTACTAAAGGAAAAGTTGAAATACTTAACATCTCATAAAAGCAAAATAGCGTAAACATATCACTTGCAAAAGCAATCCCAAGCACTGCAAAAATAGCAATCGCAAAGCATGTATAAAAACGCGTTTGAAAGTTTTCTTTGTTAGCACGCATATAGCCAATAGAATAAACAGTTGCTATGGGCCATAAAATAGTGGCAACTACAGCAAAAAGCATACCTATTGGCTCTATTTTAAAAGAGATGCTTAAGTTAGTTGAAACATTCACAAAAGTATAAGTAATCGGCGTGCTTGAGTCCATAAACGCTAAATATTGATATAGAACACCTAAAAAAAGCAAGCTACTTGCAATTAAAATAACGCCTTCACGAATATTAGGTTTTTTTCTTAAAAAAGGTAATAAAATTGCGACACATAAAGGTATAGCAAGCAGATATGGAATAAGATTATTTGGATCTGATATCCATCTGGCAAATAAGGTATTTAAGAAATTTAGCATGAGGCTCCGTCTATTTGAATATTAATAAAACTTATTTAAAGGGGTGATTTTACCTGTTTTAGCCTGATCATAAAACTATTTACATGCGATTGATCTTTTTAAAGTCAAATATATTATAAATAAAACTTATTTATCTTTAAATTTCATTAATATAGCGAATTTATTTGATTTTAATAAATGATTTAATTTTAATAAATTATTTATTGATTATTTATATATGTTGAGACTTCAGCTTCTATAAATTATATTTTTCAAGGCCTGCAATATTATTAAAAACGGTTCTGCTTGGTCTTGATAAGTTTTTACTATTAACTTATTAAATAATTATAATTTTATTAATAAACAAATATGCCTATAATTCTGTTTCTTACTTTTACCCTTACTCTTACTC
>BHEQ01000004.1 GCA_003864535.1 Gammaproteobacteria bacterium | reverse complement strand
GATATCGATAACATTTAGCCTGACATTTATTTAAAATAACTAAATAAAAATGAATTTTAAGAGTGATTTTAAAATGACAACGTAAACATTAGGTAGTTAATTTGTAGCATTTTAGATTTTTAAATGCAAGTGCTTAAATATAATAAATGTAGCCATTATGTAACCAACTAATGAATTTTTTTTAAAATATATTCATTACAAACAATAGATTATAGTTGATAGTATTTATCAAAAACCACTTAAATTATATTTTTAAAAAATAAATATATTTAAATTCAATTGATGTAGATCAACTTTACTTACGCTCAAATTACGTTAAACTTTGGAGTCTTATTCTAAATTTTAAGTTGCTAAAATAAATGACCGCATTAAGTCCTGCTACGATCCACGATATCGCTAAAAAAGCGAAAGTTACCTCTATTACGGTATCGCGCGTTTTTAATCATCCTGAATTAGTAAAGCTTGAAACACGAGTTAAAATCTTAGCTATTGCAAAAGAATTAAATTATTTACCCAATGTATTTGCGCAAGGCTTAAAAAAATATCATAGCAATATTATTGGGATTGTCACTGATAGCATGTTTAATCCTTTTTATTCAGCATCTATTCAAACAATATCAAGAATAGCCAAAGCTCGAGGTTATCAAATCATGTTATTTGATACGGATGGTGATGAAAAAGCTGAACAGCAAGCAATAGAAACTCTATTAAGCTATAAAGCAAATGGTATTTTATTATCCCCAATAAGAGATGATCGCGAGTATCATCCTGATTATATTAAAATACTTAAGTATTATAAAACTCCATTGATTTTAATTGACCGTGATTTTTATAATGCTAGTTTTCCTGGAATATTTCTTAATGATCCGCAAATTGGAAGAGTAGCAGGTCAATTTTTAGCAAAGCAAAAATCCAAGAAGATTTTAATTGTTGGTGGACCGCAAAATTCACAGATCACACAATTACGTTTAAATGGGATGATGGAAAGCTTAAAAAATACAGACAAACAAATTTATACTTTATTTACAAATTATGCTTTCACTAATATTGATCCTAAACTCATCTTTGAACAGCTTGCTAAAATAGCTCATGAGCCTTTTTGGGTGATTGGCTTAAATGGCATTATTACTACGGGGATGATTGACTTTATTACTCGTTTTGAAAGTACGAGTACTAAGAAAATTGATGTATCTTATTTTTCTGTAGATGAAGCACCTTATGCACGTCAATATGGATTAAAAATCCCAGGTGTCTATCACAATACAATCTATTTAGGCGAACAAGCAGCTATGCTTTTATTTAAATTAATTGAAAATAAAAATGATTTAAATAAGCATAAAAGTAGCGTAAACATGAACAAAATTAAGCCACAAAGTGAACTTGAACATAATGAGCGAATTATTATTGATGGTGTTCTTAGTGCTTTTTAAGCTTCTTTAATCTGTTTGTTTAATCTATTTGTTTAATATGTTCCGTGTAAATTTATTCTTATTATCTTACCGCTTTATTTATATATTGCGGATACTTAACTTATTCTGATAACTATTTTTTTTGAAAAACTGCCATATCATTCTAAAAACTGGCAATAAATTTAAGGTTAAGCCTGTTAATACAGATTATCTTAAGCACCATCTAATAAAGTAGGATGGTTTTATGGCAATCACATATATTGCTGCGGTTGATATTGGTGCATCGAGTGGGCGCGTTATTTTGGCGAGCTTTTGTGATCAAACTTATGCAATAAAATTAGCTGAAATGGCGCGATTTCCCAATCAATTTATTTCTATTAAAACAGCAACAGCTACGCATGATTGCTGGCAGATAGATCAACTGGTTGAAAATATAAAACTTGGACTTGAAAAAACTGTTCAGCATTTACATACTTCGCATCAAGCAAGCCTATCAAGCATTGCTATTGATACTTGGGGCGTGGATTATGTGTTGCTTGATAAAAATGGAGATAAGTTAGGTCTGGCATACGCTTATCGAGATGCTCGTACTTTTGGGGTTATGGAAGGTATGATTGATGAGAATGCCGCTGAGGCGTATTCAAATAAATCAAATAAATCAAATAAGTTAGACCAATCAAATAAACTAACTAAACTAGATATTTATGAGAAAACAGGGATTCAGTTTTTATCATTTAATACACTCTATCAACTTAAAGCTTTTATTGATGAGGCAAAACTTAAGGGGAATGATAGCTATCTTGCCCAAATTTCTCATTTATTATTGATTCCAGATTACTTATCTTACAAGCTAACTAATTGTTTAAATTATGAGTACACAAATGCAACTACAACCCAATTGCTGAATGTTAAAACTGATGATTGGGATATGGATTTACTTGCAAATATTGGAGTTCCAGCACATTGGCTTACAAAGCCCACACTTCCAGGTAATGAAATAGGCAAATGGCAAGCGCATGGTATTCCCGTTCATGCTTGTGCAAGTCACGACACTGCAAGCGCGGTACTAGCAGCACCTTTGTTAAATGAACGCAGCGCCTATTTATCTTCAGGTACTTGGTCTTTGATGGGGATTGAAAATGATGCGGCGATAACTGATGATCAAGCGCTTAAATATAATCTCACCAATGAAGGTGGCTATCAACGCCGTTTTCGGATTCTTAAAAATATCATGGGATTATGGATATTTCAGCAATATTGTAAAGAATCTAAACTTGATGATATTACGGCACTTATTAAAGCTGCAACCGTATGTACACCGTTTAAATTTTTGATTAATCCAAATGATGATTGTTTTTTAAATCCTACTTCTATGAAAACCGCTATTTTAGAGTTTTGTCAGAAAACAGGGCAAGAATCACCAAGTACAGATGGCGAATTTGCACGTTTGATTTTTGATAGCTTGGCATTATCATATCGCCAATCATTTTTAGAGCTTTGCGAAATTACTCAGAAAAATAAGGGTTATATTCTTGAACAAATTCAGATTGTTGGTGGTGGCTCACAAAATATACTTTTAAATCAACTCTGTGCTGATACTTGTAATGTGCCTGTTTTAGCAGGCCCTGTTGAGGCTTCAGCTTTAGGAAATATTGGTAGTCAGTTGATATCATTAAATAAAGTAAATGATCTTCATCAATATCGGCAGCTTATCGCGCAAAATTTTAAACCACAACTTTATTCACCCCAAGTTATTCCTAATTTTAAAGATGTAATTTTACGCTTTAGGGCTTTATTTCAATAAACTTATCGCGTTATTTATTTTATGGGCACGCCTATAAAATTCTCGTGTTATTTATCTTATCCAACTAATATTACAGAGAATAATCTCCTGAGGAATCAAAATATGTCATCAATTCAAATTGCTTACAAAATAGCCCAAGAGCGCTTTGCTGATATCAATGTAGATACCACAAAAGCTTTAGCAGCTCTAAATACCATTCCAGTTTCTATGCACTGCTGGCAAGGTGACGATGTGCGCGGTTTTGAAAATCCAGATCAAGCGCTCACAGGCGGTATTCAGGCAACTGGTAATTATTTAGGCAAGGCGCGGAACCCCCAAGAATTAAAGTCTGATTTAGAACAGGCATTAGCTTTAATTCCAGGACCTAATCGTTTAAATTTACATGCAATTTATTTAGAATCTGATACACCAGTTGCGCGTAATGAAATCAAACCTAAGCATTTTCAAGGCTGGATTGATTGGGCTAAAACCAATAAGTTAGGCTTAGATTTTAATCCTTCATGTTTTTCACATCCTTTAAGTGATGATGGTTTTACGCTTTCACATGTTAATGATGAGGTTAGAGCCTTTTGGATTGAGCATTGCATCGCATCACGCCATATTTCTGCATCTTTTGGTGAGCAACTAGGTTCAGCATCAGTTATGAATATCTGGGTTCCTGATGGTTATAAGGATCAAGCTGTTGATAAATTAGCCCCACGCCAGCGTTTAATGGCAGCTCTTGACGAGATTATTAAAGAAAAAATCAATCCTAAATATCATCTTGATGCGGTAGAAAGTAAATTATTCGGAATAGGTGCAGAAGCTTATACCACTGGTTCAAATGAGTTTTATTTTGGTTACGCCACATCACGCCAAACTGCTTTGTGTATGGATGCTGGGCATTTTCATCCTACTGAATTAGTTTCAGATAAAATCTCAACCGCGCTCTTATATATCCCTCAATTATTACTCCATGTAACGCGTCCAGTGCGCTGGGATAGTGATCATGTTGTGAGTTTGGATGATGAGACTCAAGCAATTGCGCATGAAATTATCCGTACTAATGCCTTGAATAGGATTCATATTGGATTAGATTTTTTTGATGCCTCTATCAATCGTATTGCTGCGTGGGTTATCGGCACACGGAATATGAAAAAAGCCTTATTACGCGCTTTATTAGAACCAACAGCTATGCTTAAAGATATTGAAAATAAAGGTGATTACACAACAAGACTTGCTTTATTAGAAGAGCAAAAATCTCTACCTTGGGCAGCAGTTTGGGATTATTATTGTGAACAAGAAAATGTTCCTGTAGGACAAGCATGGCTTGAGCCAGTTCGCGCTTATGAAGCTAATGTTTTAGCAAAAAGATAAGGGTATATCTATAAGTTGCTAATTTACTTAAATTATATATATATTATAAGGAACAACATAATGAATTCAATTATAGAATCATGGTTTATAAAAGATATGATAAAAGCTACGAGTGATATGTGGCTAAAAGGCTGGGATGAGCGTAATGGCGGTAATATTAGCCTGCGTTTGGATGATGCTGATATCAAACCTTATGAACATGAGTTTAATATAGATATTAATGAGATAGAGCTAACAGAAGCTGTGCCAACACTTGCACATCACTATATATTAGTCACAGGTTCGGGTAAATTTTTCCGCAATGTGCAGATAGATCCTGCCGCAAATCTGTGTGTGATTAAAATTAATGCCAAAGGTGATGGCTATCAGATTTTATGGGGCATGGTAAATGGCGGTCTTCCAACTTCAGAGATTGCAACACATCTTCAATCCCACGCAGTGCGTAAAAAAGTAACTAATGATACAGATCGTGTGATCATGCATTGTCATGCGACTAATTTAATTGCGCTAACCTATGTATTAGAGCTAACAGCTGCGCGTTTCACCCATGAATTATGGCAAATGAGTACAGAATGCTTAGTTGTTTTTCCTGATGGCGTTGGTGTTGTGCCATGGATGGTGCCAGGCACGGATTCAATCGGCAATGCAAGTGCGCTTTTAATAGAAAAACATAGCCTTGTAATTTGGGCATTCCATGGTGTATTTGGCGCAGGCCCCAATCTTGATGATACTTTTGGTCTGATCGATACCGCAGAAAAATCAGCCCAGATTTTAGTAAAAGTAATTGCAATGGGCGGCAGAAAGCAGGGGATTACTATTCCAGAATTTAGAGAACTTGCAGCACGCTTTGGCGTAACTCCTTTTGAGGATGCTTTACAGATTTCTTAGAGGTTTTTTATAAATTAGATTTTTCAAGGCTTGCGATATTATTAAAAGGCAGTGATCTCGGTATAATTTGCCGAGATGTACTTGCAATCCTCAAAAAAACCGCAAGAAAACTAAATATTTATTTTTTGGGAGTTTATTAATGATCGAGTAGGTAAAACTGCCATATAAATATAAAAAGTGGCAGCCACAAACAGGTGAGAAAACAAGAAAGCTATTAATGTAGAGTAAAACTACATAAAAGCAACATTGATCTCATCATGTGTGATCTATTTTTAAGGAGGATTAATAAAAATGGAAGAAACTTTATTGCTTCAAGCAAAGCATATTAAAAAGCAATTTGCAGGTGTTTATGCCCTAACTGAAGGATCATTAAATTTAAAAAAAGGCTCTATCCACGCACTGTGTGGCGGTAATGGTGCAGGAAAATCAACATTTTTAAACATCTTAATGGGTGTATTTAATCATGATGGTGGTGATATTTTATTGGATGGAAAACAAGTGAATTTTGATAACCCAGCTCAAGCACTAGCTGCGGGGATTGCGATTATTACGCAAGAATTAAGCCCCATACCTTACATGAGTGTTGCTGAAAATATCTTTTTAGGACGCGAGCCTATGTGCATTCAAGGATTATTTATTGATTATGCACAAATGCTCCAGCAATCTAGAGATTTATTAAGCAAATTAAATTTTGATGTAGATTCAACTATGTTAATGGTTGATTTAAGTTTGGCACAAGTTCAATTGATTGAAATTGCTAAAGCTATTAGTCATCATGGCAGAATTTTGATTATGGATGAGCCAACCTCCGCAATTGGCGAAGCTGAAACGGCAATTTTATTTGCAGCAATCACGCAGCTAAAAGCGCAAGGCGTTGGTATTATTTATGTAACCCATCGTTTAAGTGAAATATTCCAAATTGCTGATGAGTACACAGTATTTAGAGATGGTTGTTTTATTGAACAAGGTCTTATCAAAGATATTAATCGTGAGTACTTAGTCCAGAAAATTGTTGGGCATAAAGTTATGCGCAGCTTACGTGATAACGCTTCTAATGCTGATGATTTATCTCAAGAGATATTATTAAATGTTAGTGATTATTCACGCATAGGAACAAGAACTCCAAGCTTTAATAATATTGATTTAAATCTTAAAAAAGGTGAGATTTTAGGGATTTATGGTTTGATGGGTGCAGGCAGGAGTGCCTTTTTGAATACTTTATATGGCTTAGCAAAACCTGATCGTGGACTTGTGCAAATTAATGGAAAAGAGGTGCATATTCAAAGCCCTAAAGATGCAATTAATGCAGGAATCGCTTTTATTCCAAAAGATCGTAAAGGCAGTGGAATTGTTGGATGCCGTTCAATCCGTGAAAATATTACTTTAACTGCACTTCCGAAATTCTCACCATTTGGCTGGTTAAATCGACAATATGAAGCACTCACGGTTAATAAAATGAAGGAGATGTTTAATATTCGGATGTCGTCAATGGATTTATGGGTAGAGCAGCTCTCGGGAGGAAACCAACAAAAGGTAGTATTTTCTAAAGTGCTTTTAACTGATCCAAAAATATTATTATGTGATGAGCCGACACGAGGTGTTGATGAGGGTGCCAAGCAAGAGATTTATAAATTCCTAAGCAGTTTTGTTGCAACTGGCAAAGGAGTGATTGTTATCTCCTCAGAATTGGATGAGATTTTGCAAATAAGTGATCGTATTTTAGTGTTTAAAAAAGGCAAAATTGTTGAGGAATTACAGCGTGGAGAAGCTACACATGAGTCCTTAACTAGTTGCGCATCATAAGGGAACATCTACGTGCGCTTTTAATAATATAGAAGTCCCAATAATAAAGTAATCATGTAACACATTAATTTAATTGTTTTTTAATTAAAAAGATATTTTTAAAGTTTATATTAATAGATTTACCCATAAGCTGGATTCGCAAGATAACAAGCATTAAAAAATCTAATTTATAGAGCCCCATAATTTATAATTTATAAGTTATAAGTTATAAGTTATAAATTTATACAAAGGACTATTTTATGAAATCAACAATATCAAAATCATCATCATCTTTAAATAAAATTGCGTTAGCCAATAAAGTTACTAATTTACTCGCACGTTATGGAATTGTCCTTGCATTTTTCCTGCTCTGTGGCGTGTTATCCTTGCTGAGTGAATATTTTTTAACCACTCAAAATTTATCCAATATTTTACTCCAAGTATCCATTAATGGAGTAATGGCGATTGGGATGACTTTTGTGATCTTAACTGGAGGCATTGATTTATCTGTAGGATCAGTGCTTGCATTTTCAGGAATGGTTGCCGCAAGTTTTGTACATGGTGATACGCCCTCAAGTTTATGGGTTGCGATTCCTATGGGAATGCTAGTTGGTGCTGTATGTGGTGGTGTTAATGGTCTTTTATCCGCTCGTTTTAATATTCCAGCTTTTGTCGTTACGCTTGGAATGCTAAGCGCAGCACGCGGACTTACGCAGATTTACAGCAATGGGATGCCTATTTCTGAGCTAAGTGATAGTTTCTTATGGATAGGGCAAGGGCGGATATTTAGTATTCCAATTCCTGTTTTAATTTTGTTTTCCATGCTTGCGCTTAGTTGGGTTATTTTGCGCTATACAAGATTCGGACGCTATGTTTACGCTGTTGGTGGCAATGAAAAAAGTGCAAGAACTAGCGGTATATCATCTATCAAAGTTAAAATTGCGGTATATGCAATCGCAGGCTTATGTTCGGCATTAGCAGGACTTATGGTAACGGCACGTACAACCTCGGCATTAACCCAAGCAGGCATGGGTTATGAATTAGATGCTATAGCGGCTGTGGTTATCGGTGGCACAAGCCTTTCTGGAGGCGTTGGCACTATAGGTGGTACTTTAATTGGAATTTTAATTATCGGTGTGATTAATAATGGTTTGGATTTATTGGGCGTGCCATCAGGATACCAACAAGTGATTAAAGGAATTGTTATTGCATTGGCTGTTTTATTAGATAGATCATCTAAAAGATCATGAATCTTATTTTATTTTATTTCTATTTTTAATGAGAGGTATTGCAGATATAAAAACTATGTACTTATAGAAGCACCCTGATGTATTAAGGACACACCTATAAATTTCTTTTCAGCTGATACTATATTATGCTGACACTATATTATTTAGTACTCATTTATCTAAGTAAATTGCGCTTATTAATAATATTGCAAGCCTTGAAAAATCTAATTTATAGAAGCTCCTTAAGAAACAGGAAATCAATGATTATCAATCAAAAAGGTATTATTATGAAATTAAATATAAATGCAAATATAAACAAGGCAATTTTATTTGGTGCATTATCGCTGAGCATGATCACAACTCCATTATTAGCTCAAGATGCAAATAAGCAATTTAAAATTGGTGCAGCGGTTTATGGTTTGAAAAATGAATATGCTCAGTTATGGGCAAAAGCAATCCAATTGCATCCAGCGGTTATCAATAAGCAAATAAAATTAACCGTATTTGACGGACGTTATGATCATATGACTCAAGATAGCCAATTTGATACGATGATTACCCAAAAATTTGATGCAGCTATTTATATCGCAATTGATTCAAATGCTGGTGCGCAAGTGATTAAAAAAGCAACTGAGGCAGGTTTACCTGTTGTTGCCTCAAATGGTCCTGTTAATAGTGATCTTGTTTTATCTTTTGTTGGCTCAGATGATGTGGTTGCAGGAGAAACGGCAGCAAGAGCCGTGCTTGATGCCATGGGTGGCAAGGGTAATGTGGTGATTATTGAAGGACCTGTGGGACAAATGGGACCAGTATTACGTGGACGCGGTATTGCTCAAGCATTAGCAGCTTATCCTGATATTAAAGTATTAGAGCAAAAAACAGCGAATTGGTCGCGTGAAGAGGCTTTGAATTTGATGCAAAACTGGCTTACAGCCCATCGTGGACAAATTAATGGTGTGATCGCGCAAAATGATGAAATGGCATTAGGTGCAATTTCAGCTTTAAAAGCTATGCAAATTGATCTTAAAAATGTTCCCATAGCTGGGATTGATGGTATTTCGGATGCTATTCGTGCTGTGAATCGTGGTGAGATGATTCTAACTATGCGCCAAGATGCCGATGCTCAAGCACAAGGTGCGATGGATGTAGCTTTAGGATATTTAATTGGAAAATCTTATATCCCTCAAGCTGCTATTTGGGAGAAGGAAATGATTTGGGGTGATGGCACAAATAAGCTCTATGATGTGCCTTGGACTAAAATTACCAAAGATAATGCCGAACAATTTCTAAAAAGATAGGAGTAATAAATGAGTACATTTAATCTCAAAGATATATCTTTTGATATGAGTGATAAAGTTGTTCTAATTACTGGTGCAGCAATGGGAATTGGTTTTGAAATTGCTAGATTATTTGCCAAAAGTGGCGCACGTTTGATCCTAACTGATCTTAATCCTGAAATTATCAATATTGCTAAATCATTAGGAAAAAGTTCAGCAGGTTTAGAGCATTTAGGATTTATCGCCAATGCAGCTGATGAGCAAGCAACTATTGATCTAGTTAAAAAAGCAATTAAAATAACGCAACGAGTTGATATTTTAGTAAATAATGCAGGAATCGGCATACTGGCAAAAGCTGAGGAAATGAGTTCAGATATTTGGGATAAAACTATGAATATCAACGCGCGCGCACCATTTATTTATGCACGTGAAGTTGGTAGGGTCATGATTACCCAAAAATATGGACGTATCATCAACATGGCATCTCAAGCAGGTGTAATAGCTTTAGATCAGCATTTAGCGTATAGCACAAGCAAAGCAGCCCTCTTAGGAATGACGCGAGCATTGGCTTTAGAGTGGGGGAGACATGGGATTACGTGTAATGCCATCTCGCCAACTGTGGTTGAAACAGAGCTTGGGAGGACGGCATGGGCAGGAGAGGTTGGAGATCGCTTTAAAGCCCAAATTCCTTCAGGGAGGTTTGCACAACCACAAGAGATCGCGCAAGCTGTTTTATATTTAGCAAGCGATGGTGCTGGAATGATTAATGGCGCGAATCTTTTAATTGATGGCGGCTATTCGATTACTTGATAATAAGGGCAGATCTATTAATTTCTTTGTAACTGCTTGGCAGCTAGAAAAACTACCCCTCCCAACCTCCGCCTTCACAAGGGGAGGTTGGGAGGGGGGTTGCTTTTTTAGCTGTTGAGTAGCCGCGTTTTTTTAAATAAAAAGCATATTAATTTAAAAAATAAAACATATAAAAATCATAAAAATCATAAATATATATGGATGAGTAGATACTAACTGCCATATGTTCTTTATATTTGGCAAAAATATTAAGGTATATCTATCAATAAATCATTATTGTGAATATTAACTACTAAAAGGCAACCTGATGACGTAGACAAAGGGCTAATGTATATTTTAGTGAGCTATTCTTAGTTTTTTATTTAAAAAAAAGGAAATAAAATGAAAGCAAGTAGACGTATTTATTGGCCGGCTGTTACTTTAATTGGACCTGGTTGTGTTAAAGAAATTGGCGCAGATATTCAAGATTTGAAGCTTAAAAAAGTATTATTAGTAACTGACAGCGTTTTAAATAAACTTGGTGTTGCTAAAAAAGTTACCGCTGTGCTTGATTCAAGCAAGATTGAATATGTTATTTTTGATGATGTTCAGCCAAATCCAACTATGAAAAATGTTGATGATGGACTCGCGGTTTATCAGCAAAATAATTGTGATTGTATTGTCTCTGTTGGTGGTGGTTCACCTCAAGATGCCGCAAAAGCTATCGGTATTTTAGTTACTAATGGCGGCAAGATTAAAGATTATGAAGGTATTCATATCTCAAAACATAAATCAGTCCCAATTATCGCAATTAACACCACAGCTGGTACAGCTAGTGAAGTTACAATCAATTATGTAATCACTAATGAAGATACGCATATTAAGATGGTAATGGTTGATAAAAATTCATTAGCAACAATTGCGGTAAGTGATCCTGAGTTGATGTTAGATAAACCTGCAGATTTAACCGCAGCAACAGGTATGGATGCGCTAACCCATGCGGTAGAAGCTTATGTATCATCTGGTGCATTTGGTTTAACTGATACACTTGCTCTTGAATCAATTAAACTAATTGGTGAGTCATTAGAGATTGCGGTAAAAGATGGTAAAAATATTGAAGCACGCTCTAAAATGGTGTATGCCTCGTATATTGCAGGAATGGCGTTTAATAATGCAGGTTTAGGTTATGTGCATTCAATGGCGCATCAATTAGGCGGCTTTTATAATCTTCCTCATGGCGTGTGTAATGCTATTTTACTGCCGCATGTCCAAGAATTTAATGCAAAACACACAGGGGATAAATTACGCCAAGTTGCAGTAGCTTTAGGTGCGGATGTAACAGGACTTTCAACCTTGCAAGCTAATGATGCGGCGCTTAATGCAATTAAAACTTTATCTAAAAAAGTTGGTATTCCAAGTGGCTTGGAAGAGTTAGGCGTTAAAGTTACTGATTTTAGAGTTATGGCAGAAAATGCTCTTAAGGATATTTGTAAAGGAAGTAATCCAAGCCCTGTTAATTTAGATGAGACTATTGCTATTTATCAGGCTGCTTTTTAGAAAACATAATGTTAAATTCATAAAAATATGCAACTTAGTCATAGGATTAATAATAATGAACACATTAAATATTGGTATTTTTGGAATAGGTTTAGATACTTATTGGGTGCAATTTAAACAATTAAAATTGCAACTTGAAGGATATTTATTACAAGTTCATGAAAATATTTCAAATATTGATTTAGGAAATAAACAAAATCTTAAGGTAAATCAATATGGATTAGTTGATAATCTAGCAAGATCAGATGAAGTTGCGCAAGCTCTTATTGATGATAATACCGATGTGATCATTCTTTATATTACAACCTATGCGCTTAGCTCAACGGTATTATCACTTGTCCAGAAAGTTAATAAACCTGTGATTATCCTAGCATTACAACCTAATATTGATCTACCTTATCAAAAAATTAATGCAATGCCAGATCGTGGGGATAGAACAGGTGAGTGGCTTGCAAATTGTCAAGCATGTAGTGCCCCTGAGCTTACCAATGTGTTTAATCGTTGTGATATTGCCTATCACTTAATCTTGGGATATCTTGGTGATAGCTTAGTATGGCAAGAGTTGCAATCACAATTAAGAGCTTATATGGTTGCTAAAATACTTAAATCAAGCAATATTGGTGTGTTAGGGCATTATTACAATGGAATGTATGATGTTTATTCTAATATGACAAATCTATCTGCTAAATTAGGCGTGCGTTTTAAATTATTAGAAGTGTGTGAGGTTGTGACTTATCGTCATGATATTATTGATCATGAAGATATAATTGCAGACAAATATATTGAAATGAAGAATGTATTAGAGATTGGTCCTGAATGTGATCAAGTTGAAATAGAGCGCGCTGTAATAACTGCATGTGCAATGGATAAACTAGTAGATAAGCATGATTTACATGCTCTAGCCTATTATTATGAGGGCGCAGCGCAAAGTGATCAAGAAAATGTAATTACCTCGATTATCTTGGGTAACACTTTGTTAACAAATAAAGGGATTCCTATTGCAGGGGAATGTGAGATTAAGAATGTCTTAGCCATGAAAATTTTAAGCTTACTTGGCTGCGGCGGATCATTTGCCGAACCTTATGGGATAGATTTTAAAGATGATGTAGTGATTTGGGGGCATGACGGTCCTGCGCACCCACAACTTGCCGCAGATAAAGTAACGCTTGTTCCGCTGCCGCTTTATCATGGTAAACCTGGTAAAGGTGTTTCTATTCAAATGTCCGTAGCAGAAGGAGATATTACCTTTTTATCTATAATTGAGGATATTCATGGAGCAGTTATTTTGCAGTATGCACAAGGGCGTTCAATTGCAGGCGCGACTTTAAATATTGGCAATACCAATAGTCGCTATAAATTCCCACTTTCTGCGAAAGAATTTACTCATGCTTGGTGTCTTGGCGGCGCGGCACATCATGTTGCTATTGGAAGTGGGCATGTTGGCAATGAAATTGAAGCATTGGCTAATATTTTAAAGATTAAAGCAACTAAAATATGTTGATTATCAGGATATTAATCTACATCTTGTTTTATCGTAATATAATCGCGGATGGGAATAGCATGATTTTTGCTAAATAGAATCTGTAGGGTTATTCGCTACAAGAAGATAACTTTTTCATCACTTTATGGGAAATAATATGACACCTTATTTAATGCTGACCAATACGCATAAATCCTTTGGAGCAATTAAAGCTTTGCGCGGTGCAAGTCTTAATCTCTATGCTGGTGAAGTCCATGCTTTATTGGGTGAAAATGGAGCTGGTAAATCAACATTAGTTAAGATTTTGGCTGGAGTGCACCAAGCTGATAAAGCTTGCTTTGAAATTGATGGAAAGCCGCAAAAATTTTATGCACCTCTTGATGCAAGAAAAGCAGGAATTGCGATTATTTATCAAGAACCTACCTTGTTTCCAGATTTAAATATTGCTGAAAATATTTTTATGGGTCGCCAACCAAAAGGTGCATTAGGCAATATTGATTATTCCAAAATGAATCAAGAAGTGCGCTCAATTATGCAGCGTTTAGAGGTTAATCTTAGCCCGCAAACAAAGGTTGATGGATTATCTATTGCAGATCAACAAGTGATTGAAATTGCTAAAGCTCTTTCTTTAAATGCCAAAATTCTTATCATGGATGAACCTACGGCTGCGCTATCACTCCATGAAGTGGAGCGCTTATTTGTGATTGTACGGCAGCTGCGGCTTGAAGGTGTTGCAATTCTCTTAATCACTCATCGCTTAGAAGAGGTTTTTGCTGAAACTACGCGCATTACAATTATGCGCGATGGTGCATTTATTAGCGAAGCTGCAACTCAAGACTTAACTACAGATGCGCTGATAAAATTAATGGTTGGGCGAGATTTAGAAGATTATTATCCTGAACGCGTTACACCTAGTGATGTAATTTGTTTAGAAGTTAATAATTTATCTCGGCAAGGTATTTTTAAGGATATTAATTTTCAGGTAAAGGCTGGAGAAATATTGGCTTTAGCTGGATTAGTTGGATCTGGGCGTTCTGAAATCGTTCGCGCAATTTTTGGAATTGATCATTTAGATACAGGTGAAATATATATTGATGGAGTTAAAATTTATACAGGAGATGTGCAAAAAGCGATGGAATATGGAATCGCGCTAGTTCCAGAAGATCGTAGACAACAAGGATTAGCCCTAGATTTGTCAATCGATCGTAATATTGGAATCACCGTATTATCTCGCATAAGTAAATATGGTTTTATGCCAAGCAATGTTGAATATCTTACGGCTAATGATTGGGCAAAAAAACTTCAGCTTAAATCTAATGCGTTAACTGATGCTGCAAGTACGCTCTCGGGAGGCAATCAACAGAAAGTTGTTTTAGGTAAATGGCTTGCAACTGCACCTAAAGTTTTATTAATTGACGAGCCTACGCGCGGTATTGATGTTGGTGCAAAAGCTGAGGTTTATAAAATTATGGCTGATCTTGCCCAAAATGGCATTGCGATTGTGATGGTTTCATCGGAACTACCTGAGGTAATTGGTATGGCTGATCGAGTTTTAGTTATCTGTGAAGGTCAAATTCAAGCGCAGCTTGCAAAAGATGAATTAAGTGAAGCGCGTATTTTAGAGGCGGCACTACCCAAAGGACATTATCATAAGGAATCCCAAGCATGAGTAATTTTGATGCAAAACAATTTATTGATATAAGTAAGATATTAAAATCACGCGAATTTGGTTTATTTTTGATTTTACTCTTAGTTATTATTGCAACAACGATAGCTAATCCGCGTTTTTTAAATGCGCAAAATATACGTGATATCTTATTAAATGTCTCTATTATCGCTTTATTAACAGTTGGAATGACTGTTGTTATTTTGATGCGCCACATTGATTTATCTATCGGAGCAATTGTTGGTTTAAGCGCTTTTATGGTGGGTGAGCTATTAATTAAATTCCCAGATATGCCTATTATTTTAGCCCTGCTTGCAGGTGTCTTGATTGGTTTTGTTGGTGGGACAATTAATGGGCTTTTGGTGACACTTGGGCGCGTGCCATCTTTAGTTGCCACTTTAAGTACTTTATATATCTTCCGAGGATTTGGCTATGCGTGGGTGAGCGGTCGTCAAATTACCGCAAGCAATCTATCCTCATCTTTTTCACAATTAGCGACTGATGATATTTTTGGTCTGCCCTATTTAACTCTCATTGCATTTGGATTTATGAGCATAATGGCTATTTATTTGCGCAATTATTCTGGGGGACGCGCATTTTATGCGATAGGATCAAATCCTGATGCCGCGCGTTTAGCTGGAATTGCGGTAACGCGCACAACTCTTACAGGGTTTATGATTTGCGGGATGATTGCAGGTTTGGCTGGTGTTTTGTGGTTAGCGCGCTTTGGCACAGTTGATGCAAGTGCTGGCAGCGGGCTTGAACTTCAAGTTGTTGCCGCAGCAGTAGTTGGTAGTGTTGCAATCGGCGGCGGTAGTGGCACGGTTATTGGCGCAGTATTAGGCGCTTTATTGCTTAGTGTAATTTCTAGCAGTTTAGTTATTATGCGGATATCAGGATTTTGGCAGCTTGCGATTCAAGGAGGATTAATTGTTAGTGCTATAGGTTTGGATGCTTGGTTAAGCCGCAGGCTTAAATCAATGACCTTTAAAAAAGCTATTTTATTAAAAGAAAGTGTTATTAAAGATAATGCATTAAAAAACAAAGTATTAAAAGGAGCTATCTAATGAAGAATACACACAAGATGAATCGGTTTAGTACCTTATCTGTTTGGGAAATTAGTTTAATTGGATTGCTTATTTTAGTATTAATTTTAGGACGTATTCTTTCAGAAGAATATTTAAGTGCCAGTAATATATCTAATTTACTCGCTAATTTTACTGAAATAGCACTTATGGCTTTGGCAATGACTTTAGTAATCTGCTCTGAAGAAATTGATTTATCTGTAGCATCAATTTTAGGTTTATCTAGCGCAATAGTAGGCTTGCTTGCCCCAGTTTTACCAATGCCGATGGTGATTTGTTGTGCATTATTAGCAGGGATGTTTGCAGGGGCATTTAATGGTCTTTTGATTGCTTATTTTAAATTACCATCTTTAGCGGTGACGATTGGGACAATGGCGTTATTTAGAGGAATTACTTATATTTTACTTGGAGATCGTGCTCTTGCTAATTTTCCAAGTGAATATACTGATTTTGGAATTAATAACATAGGCAATAGTTTCCTACCGCAAACTTTTATTATCGTCATTGGTTTTTCGTTGATATTTGTTGTTTTATTACAATTTAGCTCTTTAGGACGGCGTATTTATGCAATAGGACTTAATCCAACTGCTGCCTATTTTTCAGGCATCAAGGTCGTTAAAATAAAATTTAGTTTATTTATGATATCTGGATTTATGAGTGCACTTGCAGGTGTTATTTATACTTTTAGATTTTCTAGTACACGTGGAGATAATGGGATGGGTTTTGAATTACCCGTTATTGCGGCTGTTTTATTTGGTGGAGTAAGCATCTTTGGAGGAAAAGGTAGCTTATATGGTGTGTTACTCTCGCTTGTATTAATCGGTGCACTTAATAATGCCTTAACTTTAGCAGATGTCTCTAATGAAGTTCTTACCTTAATGACAGGTATTTTATTACTCTCATCTATCTTGATTCCTAATCTTTATCAAGACTTAAAACTTAGATTTTCCAAAAAATAATATTTTTTGTAATTCTTGCAAGATCAGTTGGTTTTGCAATCACAAGGGGTTTTAAATAAATTAGATTAATAAGATCATATCATCTGAAAAATCAATTTATAGAAGTGCCCATAATTTTTTAATTAACTGGAGATACTTATGTTTAATATAATAGATTCAAAATCAAATAGATCAAATGCTCGGGGTTTGGTCTGTGCAACGATTGCAACAATGGCATTAATAGCATCAATCTCGCTAATATCAACAACAGCGTATGCCCAATCAGATCAGAAAGAGATTAATAAAGGTCTTAAAATTGGGTTTATTCCCAAGCTGATTAATAATCCATATTCGGTAAGGCAACAAGGAGGCGGGCTTGAGGCGGTAAAAGAATATCAAGGAATTGGAAAATCAGTAGGTCCATCTGATGCAGGTGCATCTTCACAAGTTTCTTATATTAATACTCTAATTACACAAAAACAAAATGCTATAGTTATTGCCGCAAATGATGAAAATGCAGTTGTGCCGTATCTTAAAAAAGCGATGGCACAGGGTATTAAAGTGGTTACTTTTGATTCTGATACTGCACCAGAAGGTCGCCAAATATTTGTTAATCAAGCAAGTAGCGAAGGTATTGGTCGGGGTCAAATGCAATTGCTAGCAAAGCTTATGAATTATGAAGGTGACTTTGCGATTTTATCAGCAACTCCAAATGCTACAAATCAAAATACATGGATTAAGTGGATGAAAGAGGAGCAAACAAAACCTGAATATAGCAAAATGAACTTAGTTGCAACGGTATATGGTAATGATGATGATCAAAAATCATTTACAGAAATGCAAGGCTTAATTCAAGCATATCCTAACTTAACAGGGGTTGCATCTCCAACGTCAGTAGGTGTTGTTGCTGCTGCGCGGTACTTATCAAGCTCTCCTGCCAAAGGCAAAGTACATTTAACAGGTCTTGGCACACCTAACCAACTACGCGAATTTATCAAAAATGAAACTATAACAGCATTCCAATTATGGGATCCTGCTAAGTTAGGATATTTAGCTGGTTATGCCGCAGGTCACCTAGCATCTGGCAATATTACAGGAGCAGAGGGTGAGACATTTAATGCAGGTAAGCTTGGGGAATACACTATAGGTAAAAATGGTGAAGTAGTACTTGGTGTACCAACAACATTTACTGCTGATAATGTAGACGAATTTGATTTTTAAATATACTAAGTAGTTATCTATTCTTCTATAGATTAGAAGCCTCACCCCAACACCATTAAGTTAAGGCTCCCCTAAATCCTCCTTTCGTAGGGTGGCTTTTAAAATTCTTAACTTAATGGCGTTGAGGGCAGGGGAGAGTCTTCTTTAACTGGTTTATTTATGGATATAATTAGTTGATATTAAATATATAGTCTATAAAAATAAATATGTTAATACTGCTTAGCAGTTAATAAATTTTTAACAAAAAGGAATAAACATGATTCGTAAAGCTTTTCTTATGCAGGTAAATCCTGAATATCATGCACAATATGAACAGCGACATAATCCAATTTGGGATGAACTAGCGACTACATTAAAAGACCATGGAGCACACCATTATTCAATTTTTCTTGATGATACGACACATCAACTTTTTGGATATGTTGAGATAGAATCAGAAGAAAGGTGGAATGCGGTAGCTAATACTGAGGTCTGCCAAAAATGGTGGGTATCAATGCAAGATTTAATGCCACATAATGCTGATGCAAGCCCAATATCATGCGAATTACGCTCGGTATTTTATTTGGATTGATAGCTGATGTTATCTACATTCAGCATCAAAATTGATAGAAACCGCCATTAAGTTAAGTATTTTAACAAAATTGCAAGCCTTGAAAAATCTAATTTATAAAAGCCCTTTTAAAAGATTAAGCGTAACTACTCAGCAGTCTTAACATATTCATTTTTATAGGCTACATGTTAAATAATGATGACTTTAAATGCTGAATTTGACATTCCGTTCCATTTAATTACACCCCCCTAAATCCCCCTTTGCAAGGGGGACTTACCTCCTCCCCTTGCTTCGGTGGAGGTTGGGAGGGGGTTACTTTTTTAGCTGCTGAGTAGTTACGATTAAGCTAATTATTTAGCTGATTTTTTTTGATATTATAAAAAAGTGCTGAATATCGGCTAGATATCTAATTAAAAATATAAATAAATCTAGCGTAAATGATTAAAGAAGTCTATAATTTGCGGTCAAAATCTGTCAACGCCATTGACTTAATTTAATTTGGAGTTTTAAACATGTTAAACGCAGAAAAAAAAGCCAGCATAGTTGCTGAGTTTGCAAGAGCCGCTGGAGATACAGGTTCGCCTGAAGTTCAAGTTGCTTTATTAACAAATAATATTAATGTCTTACAAGAACATTTTGCTGTGAATAAAAAAGATAACCATTCACGTCGTGGTCTTTTAAAAATGGTTAATAAGCGTCGTAAATTGCTTGATTATCTTAAGCGTGTTGAAATTTCGCGCTATCAAACATTGATTGAACGCTTATCTTTACGCCGTTAATCATGATTATTTTTTAATCATTCATACCCTCATCATTTGATGGGGGTTTTTGTTTTTCTCAAGAATTCATAAGTTCGGACACTTAAAGGGTTACTGTTTAAAGTTTTTATTATTATTAATAATAATATATTAGATGATGATGAAAAAAACATTAGCAAAATATATAAACATAAATATAGAATTTTTAAACAGTCTCCCTTATCTTTGAAAAGCGCCGCTTATGATTATTTTTTAATTTAATCAAAAGGATATATTATGCAACTTATTGCTACAAAACAAACTTTTACTTATGGGCAACATCAAGTAACTTTAGAAGTTGGCGAAATTGCACGCCAAGCCTCAGCTGCGGTTGTGGTTAATATTGATAATACTGTTGTTTTAGTGACTTGCGTTGCTTCTAAAAAAGTTGATCCGAGCCGCGATTTTTTCCCACTTACCGTAAATTATCAAGAACGTACTTATGCTGCGGGTAAAATTCCTGGTGGATTTTTTAGACGTGAAGGTCGTCCTTCTGAAGGGGAGACTTTAATCTCACGCTTGATTGATCGTCCCTTGCGTCCATTATTTGCGGAAGGTTTTACTAATGATGTGCAAGTTATCGCTACCGTTATGTCGCTTAATCCTGAAGTAAGCTCAGATATTGCCGCATTAATTGGTGCATCAGCTGCGGTTTGTTTAGCTGGAATGCCTTTTAAAGGGCCTCTTGGCGCGGCACGTGTTGGTTATATCAATGGAGAATATGTTTTAAATCCAACTAAAGTTCAATTACTTGAATCTGACTTAGATTTAGTTGTTGCTGGGACTAAAAATGCGGTTTTAATGGTTGAATCTGAAGCTAAAATATTATCTGAAGAGATTATGCTTGGTGCAGTTGTTTTTGGGCATGATGCCTTGCAAGCTGTTATCACAAATATTGAAGAGCTTTGCCAAAAAGTAGGCGTAACGCCATTCCCATTTACCGCTCCTGTTGCGAATGATACCTTGATTAATGCGGTTAAAACACAAGCTCAAGCAGGCTTAGATGCTGCATATGCTCTAAGCGTAAAAGCTGAACGTTATGCCGCAATTAGCATCGTCAAAGATGCAGCTATTGCAGCTTTAGTTACGGAAGGCTCTGAATTTAGTGTTGATCAAATTAAAAGTCAAATTGATGAGATGAGCTATCGCTTAGTTCGTGACCGTATTTTAGATGGCAAACCAAGAATTGATGGACGCGATACAACAACAGTTCGCCCAATTATCTCAAGAGTTGGCGCATTACCGCGCACGCATGGTTCAGCTTTATTTACCCGTGGTGAGACCCAATCAATGGTTGTGGTAACTCTCGGAACAGAGCGTGATGCACAAATTATTGATGCTTTAGATGGTGAATATAAAGATAACTTTATGTTACATTATAATTTCCCTCCATATTCTGTTGGTGAAACTGGTATGGTTGGTTCACCAAAACGGCGTGAAATTGGACATGGTCGCTTAGCTAAACGCGGTGTTCAAGCAGCTTTACCTGATATGAGCGAATATCCTTATACTATTCGGGTTGTTTCTGAAATCACAGAATCTAACGGCTCAAGCTCGATGGCATCTGTTTGTGGCGCATCGCTAGCATTGATGGACGCAGGTGTCCCGATGAAAGCAGCCGTTGCAGGTATTGCGATGGGACTTATCAAAGAAGGTGAGCGTTTTGCGGTTCTAACTGATATTTTAGGTGATGAAGATCATCTTGGCGATATGGATTTTAAAGTAGCAGGAACAGCTGCGGGTATTAGCGCCTTACAAATGGATATCAAAATTGATGGCATCACCAAAGAGATCATGCAGCAAGCTTTAGCCCAAGCTAAAATCGCGCGTTTGCATATTTTAGATGAGATGAATAAAGTAATATCTGAAGGTCGTCCTGATATTTCAGAATTTGCTCCAAGAATCACAACTATGCGTATCAATCCTGATAAAATTCGCGATGTTATCGGCAAGGGTGGCGTGATGATCCGCGCAATCACTGAAGAGACAGGAGCTATGATCACGATTGAAGATGATGGTACGATCCGCATTGCTGCGGTTAATAATGATCAAGCACTTGCAGCGCGTAAACGCATTGAGCAAATCACGGCTGATATTGAAGTTGGTACAGTTTATGAAGGTCCTGTAGTACGGATTATGGACTTTGGTGCATTTGTAACCTTAATGCCAGGACGTGATGGCATGGTGCATGTTTCACAAATCCCATCTGATACGCGCATTCAAAATGTATCTGATCATCTAGCTGTTGATCAAATAGTTAAAGTTAAGGTTCTAGAGATAGACAAGCAAGGACGCATCCGCTTGACGATGAAAGATATCTAAATAGAAAACTATTTAAATCTATAACACTTAAAGCCTCCGTAATTTTATGATTATTACGGAGGCTTTTTAGTGTGTGTGACATACTCACGTATTAAACAAAGCAAGAGCGGTTAGCGCATATGGGAGCTTAATCTATGAATATCAAGCTCCCACATCGATGGCATTGATATCTACACAACTTGTAATAATATCAGTGTTTATTTATCAATCAGATGATTTTTGACTCTGCAAAATACGCGGATTTGAATTTGCCCATGGAAGATAGATATCTGCTAATAATGCGCCTTGGATCTCTTCTAATTCCTCTTGCGTAATCTCATCTTTACCTTGCTTACCAAAGATAACTACCTCATCCCCAAATTTTATATCAGGAAAATCAGTAACATCTACCATTGTCGTATTCATCGAAATTTTACCGATAACAGGAACGCGGTGACCATTAATCAACACAAATGCTTTATTAGAAAACGCACGGCGATAGCCATCAGCATAGCCTATTGGAAGATTTGCCAGCCTAGAATCACGCTTTAAAGTGATTGTGCGGTCGTAACCTACTGTATTGCCTTTAGGGTAGCTATTTACCGTCGCAACGCGAGTTTTAAACGCGGCGAAGGTGCGTTCAAGTTCAGGATAATGTGGCAAATCTCCATAAATAGCACCGCCAACACGCACCATATCCATATGTGACTCTGGTACTTCTAAAGTTGCAAATGTATTGGCAGCATGCAAAGTAAGTTTATTGCGCTCAAGATTTGTAGCATCAATCAACCAAGTAGATTGCTGCTTAAATAGCTCTAAATTAGCTTTCACATCATCAATTTCTTCTACTGGATAATGCGTCATTAAGCCGACTATTTCTAGATTCTCGATTTTGCTGATCTCTAGTGCATCTTGCCTTCCTTGTTCTGTTGCAAGCTCGATCCCATTGCGACTCAGTCCATTGGCATTAATCGCAAGATGTATGCGCAGAGGATGATGCATCTCTTTAGCAATCTTCGCAACTTCTTGTGCATAGATTAGATTACCGACTAACTCTTCAATATCGTATTGAATTCCATCACGCACCTCAACTTCTAAAGCGGTACGCACGCGCATTAATACTCCATTATAGCCATGTTTACGCGCAATTCGCGCCTCTTCATTACTGCCAAAGCCCAAGCAAGGTAAATTGGCATTTATTAATGCAGGCATTATCAGTTCAATACTATTACCATAGGCATCAGCTTTTACGATAGCGCAGATTTTGGTACCTGTTCCTACCATCACTTTTAGCTTTTCAATATTTCGTGTTATTGCTGTATCGTCTATTTCTATCCATGCATTGTTTTTTGCAACGCGCTGAGCGTGAGTTATTGGGTCAAAATCAAGCAAAGGCGCAGCAAAAGAAGTGACAGCTAAAAAGCTGCTAGTTAGTAATATTACTAAAATTGAACGTTTTATTTTCATTGAGAACTCCTAAAAAGTAGATATGCTTGATGTGGGGACTTCTATTAATTAGATTTTTCAAGGCTTGCGATTTTATTAAAATTGCGTAACGCAGAAAAAGAACAAATAGATGCGCCCTGTAGATATTATTTGTTTAGATATTATTGGTAATGCAGCAGCTTAATTTATGAATTAATTAAGTTTTAACCTAAACGCTGCTTAAGTTTATCAATCAAAATTATATTTGCAGCAGGGAACTGATCTGGTTTGAAATCTTCAAGCTTAATCCATTTTATTTCCTGCCCTTCTAATCCTTCTGGGATTCCTTCAAAATCCCAAACATCATAAACCACAAGATCCACGTGTTTATTTGTACCTTGCTTGTTTTTATATTGATAAGATAAATCGAGCCAATGTTCGCAGTTAATTACATAAATACCAAGCTCTTCAGCAAGTTCTCGTATAAGCGCATTTACATCACCTTCAAGGCAATCACCAATAAGCTCTACTTTGCCGCCAGGAAATTCCCATAATCCGCCTAATTCCTTATCTAGAGGGCGTAGGCTGATTAAAATCTCAGAGCGTTCTTGATTCCAGATTATCCCAATAGCAACACGGAGCTTGTTTTTTTTATTTTCATCTGAGTTATTTAGCATTCGTTAAATCCCAAATTTTGGCAAGAGATGCTTTCCAATTATCAGGATTAATATCTCCAACATGGCGATGGACGATAAGCCCATCTTTATTAATAAAAAAGGTCTCAGGCGCACCATAAACCCCTAAATCTATACCTAATTTACCTTGTGCGTCATTAATATTAAATACATAAGGATTACCGAGCTCTTTAAGCCAGTCAAGCGCAAGAGCAGGCTCATCCTTATATGAAATTCCATATATAGGAATACCATTTTGGGATAATAAATTCAGCATTTGGTGTTCAGAACGGCATGTTGGGCACCATGTCGCCCAAACATTAATTAGAGCAGGACCTTGTATTGATGCTTGAGTCAAGTTAACGTTTGGATTTTCAAGCTGAGATGCGCTAAATTCTGGAATCATTTTACCTTCTAACACTGATGGCAGCAGTTGTGGATTATTATTAAGACTTAAGCCTAAAAATCCTAAAAACCCCAAAAAGATCACGATAACTAATACCAAAATAACTTTCATATTCATATTCTCTTACCTTTATTTTATTTTATATCGTTACAGCCAATCCCCCTAAATCCCCCATTTACGCAGGGTGAGTTTGGGAGGGGAGCTCAATGGCGGCTATTTATATTTTAACGCTCGTTTTTTGAGCGCGGCGATAGCGTTTATCACTCATTGCGATAAAGCCTGCCAAGGTAATTAACAGCCCACCAAGCCAAACCCAGCGCACAAAAGGCTTAACATAAATCCGCATCGCCCACGCATCATTCCCAATTGGCTCACCCATTGCCACATAAAGATCATCTAATAAAGATGGGCGCATCGCCACTTCACTTGTCGGCATATTTGTTACGGTAAAATTGCGTTTTTCTGGATGCATAATCAGCAGTGGTTTATCGTTTTGGAGTACGTTAACAGTACCTTTAACCCCTGTATAGTTTGATCCTGCGACATTCTCAAGTCCTGTTAGAGTAAAAGTATATTCTTTGATTTGGATTGACTCGCCAATTTTCATCAAAGCATCGCGCTCAATACTATAATGGCTGGTAAAGCTTACGCCGATTGCAAGAACTGCTAAGCCACAATGTCCTAACCACATTCCAAGTTTAGATGCTTTTGTTTTGATTATGCTTTTGAAAAACGAGCCGTTACGCGCATCTGCAAGCGCATCCATAATAATCCCGCCAAGCACCCATAAAGATAAAATTAAAGTTGTGATAACTAATCCATCTATTTTACCTGCATATATATAACTTATTAAAAAACCTAATATTATTGATCCAACTGCCATTTTTATAAAAGTATTTTTAACTCTAGCCCATTGATCCTCTTTAAAGCGCAATAACGGCGTTATTCCCAGAGCAAAAAGAATGATAAACGTTAATGGAGTGATTAAAGTATTAAAATAAGGTGCACCAACTGAGATTTTTCCGAGCGCAAATACATCAACAATCAATGGAAATAGCGTTCCTAATAATACAACTAAGCAGCCGACAAAAAGTAAAATATTATTAGTTAAGATTCCCATTTCTCTTGAAAATAATGAAAACTGTTGATTTGATCTGATTTTGCTTGAATTAAAGACTAATAATAATAAACCAAAACTTGTGATTATTCCAAGTAAAGCTAAAATGAAAATACCGCGTTTAGGATCTGAGGCAAAGCTGTGCACCGAGGTTAAAACTCCTGAGCGTACTAAAAAAGTACCAAGCATGCTTAAAGCAAAACATAAAATTGCAAGTAGAACCGTCCAAACAGGAAAAACAGCACGTTTTTCTGTCGCAGCTAATGAATGAATAAGTGCCGTTCCTAAAATCCATGGCATCAATGAGGCATTTTCAACAGGATCCCAAAACCACCATCCGCCCCAGCCTAATTCATAATACGCCCACCAACTCCCAATCGTGATCCCAACCGTTAGAAATGCCCAAGCAGCTAATGCCCAAGGTCTTACCCAACGCATTGTAAATCTATCGACATATCCTGTTAATAAAATAGCACAGACAAAGGCGAAAGGAACAGCATAACCAACATAGCCCATATAAAGTAATGGAGGATGAATAATCAAGCCAAAATCTTGTAAAAGTGGATTTAAATCTTTACCATCTAAGGGAAAGTTTGGCAAGATGCGCAAAAAAGGACTTGAGGTTAAGACAATAAACAGCAAGAACCCTAACGCAATCCAACCTAAAATAGCTAAAGTAGTTGACTTAAGTGGTAAGGGTAAACGCTTGCCAAATAATCCAACCGCTGCCATCCAGCCTGTCAAGGTTAGAACCCATAATAGCATCGAGCCCTCATGCCCACCCCAAATCGCTGATAATTGATAGTACACAGGCAAACGTGTATTTGAATGCGTTGCAACATATTGATAACTAAAATCATTATAATAGAACAAGCAGCCTAAAGAGATAAACGCAAATAATAATAATCCAAATAAGAAATACGCTAAAAGAGAAGCGCTATTCATTAAGCGTACATTATTTTTAAAAAAACCAACTAAGGGTACAGTGCCTAATAAAAATGCGATGGCAAGTGCGAAGTGTAAGGCTAAATCACCAATAGGGAGCATAGAGTTCTCAGTATAATATAGTTAAAAAAGATAATGTTATTTGTTAATATAATAAGTTAAATCATATCAACCAACTCCATTTGTATATAAAAGCATAAGGTGTATTTATTAGGTGTATTTATTAAGCGTAATTTTTAAGAGTAATTCTCAAAATAGCTGTTTAATTAAATTAGTGACTTATATGATTTTGGGACTTCTGTAAATTAGATTTTTTTAAAGCTTGCGATAATATTAGAAGCGCAGTTTACTTAGGTAAATGAGCATTTTAATAATATCGCATAACGCAGAAAAAGCAATTGATAGATGTGCCATTGGTTTATTCTATTGGTTTGGTTGTATGTGTTGAGTTTTTAATGGCATCTGCGACCTCTGGCGGCATGTAGGTTTCATCATGCTTAGCAAGAACCTCTGTTGCAACAAAATTGTCAGAGTCAGTTAAAGTACCCTTTGCAATAATTCCTTGTCCTTCTCGAAAAAGATCAGGAAGAATACCAACATATTCAACGTTAATTTTAAGGTGATTAACGCTTATATCAAAGTTAACCTTAAGCGATTTATCATCACGTTTAAGCGAGCCATTATCGACAACACCACCGACACGAATTACTTTACCAAACTCAGCCTTGCCAGCTTTGATGTCAACAGGTGAATAAAAATGATCCAGATTTTGCCTAAAAGCATAAACTACAAATCCTGTAGCAAGAGCTAAAGCTGTGGTGATACTCAAAACCATAATTAGGCGTTGGCGTTGGCGAGGTGACATAGTATTTCCTTCAGTAAGTTGATTTTTATGCTAATTTAATTTATATTTTACGCTGATTTTACTCAGATTGTAACTACTCAGCAGCTAAAAAACAACCCCCTCCCAGCCTCCCCCTTTGCAAGGGGAGGAGTAAGTCCCCCTTGCAAAGGGGGGATTTAGGGGGGTGTAATTAAATGGAACGGAATGTCAAATTCAGCATTTAAAGTCATCATTATTTAACATGTAGTCTATAAAAATTAATATGTTAAGACTGCTGATTTTACTCAGATTAAATTCACCTTAATTTTATTCTAAGCTTGCTAATGCTTTGGTTAATCTATTTGATTTAAGGTAGGAGCTTATAAAAAGTAAGCATAAGCCCAGTGTGAATGTACCATAACATAGCCAAACATAAAGTCCATGCCGACCC
>BHEQ01000003.1 GCA_003864535.1 Gammaproteobacteria bacterium | reverse complement strand
ATATTACAGGGATTTAGTAAAGAATCAGGATTTTGGATGAAATACGAATTTATAGGTGCTCAATACAGTTTTATTAGTGCAGTGTCCTAATCCTCTAACAAAATAAACCCAAAGATTAACAGTGATCAACAAAATGCAGATGGAAGTTATGAGCCGCTTGCGCAAATCTATCAATCTCATGCGGTGGATAACCTTAATCATACGCGTATTTTGTATTATCAAACCGCGCAAAATGGCAGGAAAATCATACGGTTTTAGGCGTGGATTGATCCTTGGGGATGAGTAGAGATTTTATAATAAGTGGGGGCATCAATTTATGATGTCAACTATTGTTTCGATGCACTATTTTTAGCAATCATCTTATTATGATTTACTGCACTGATTATGTTGATTTTATGGCTATTATTAGCCCTTAAATATAAATAAATAGTTTTGTATTAAATATAGCGTTTGCGTGTTCTGATAATTGATAAATATACTTAATGATCAGATAAATATATCATATGACACTTAGATGCAATTTAATAAAGATCGTCATCTAAGTATCATAGCCTTATCTAGTGTCCTTACTTAGTTTAGTTTAGTTTAAGCATTAATTTAGGTATATATTTTGTTTTATTCACCATAAAAAGTTGTTATTAAATATGTCATTAAAAGAATTACCATCTGAATCAAAATCAAACAGCACTATTTTTTCTTTTGAATCACTAGGGCTTTCAGAAAAATTAGTTCAAGCTGTTCATGAACAAGGTTATACCATCCCAACACCTATCCAAATACAGGCTATTCCTATTGTTTTAGAAGGTGGTGACTTATTAGCTGGCGCACAAACAGGCACAGGTAAAACCGCAGGCTTCACCTTGCCGATGCTCCAATTATTAGCCAAACTTCCTAGAGCAAGAAGTGCCCAAGGTGGGATTGCGGTGCGCGCTCTTGTCCTTACTCCAACGCGTGAGCTTGCAGCGCAAGTTGAAGAGTCAGTGCGTTTATATGGCAAATATATGGGCTTAAGTTCAATGGTTATTTTTGGTGGTGTCGGTATGTCGCCACAAATTAGTCGGCTCAAAAAAGGTGTAGATATTCTAGTTGCAACCCCTGGACGCTTATTAGATTTAGTTGGGCAAGGCGTTTTAGATTTGCGTCATGTTGAGATTTTTGTCCTCGATGAAGCAGATAGAATGCTCGATATGGGCTTTATTCACGATATTAAAAAAGTCTTGGCGATTTTACCTAAGCGCAAACAAAGTTTATTATTTTCCGCAACTTTTTCTGATGAAATTAAAACTCTCGCAGGCAGATTATTAAACTCACCCAAAATAGTTGAAGTAGCACGACCTAATCGCACCGCAGAGACAATCAGCCAGATTGTTCATCCTGTGGCGCGTTCAAAAAAACGTAATTTATTAATTCATCTGATAAAATCTGAAAAATGGCAGCAAGTTCTTGTATTTATGCGGACAAAACATGGTGCAAATAAATTAGTTGAACATCTACTTGATGCTAAAATCAGTGCTATGGCAATTCATGGCAATAAAAGCCAAACGGCAAGAACTAAAGCTTTAGAAGAATTTAAAACAGGCACGCTTACCGTTTTATGCGCCACAGATATTGCCGCGCGTGGGATTGATATTGATCAACTTCCATATGTGGTAAATTATGAGCTGCCAAATGTCCCTGAAGATTATGTGCATAGAATCGGGCGTACCGGCCGCGCAGGATCACAAGGACAGGCGGTATCTTTGGTGTGTTTAGATGAAGATATGTTTCTACGCAATATCGAAAAATTAATCAAAACAAAAATACCCAAAGAAGTAATCAAAGGCTTTGAGCCAGATCCAAATGAGACTCCAGAGCCAATAATTATGGGACGCATGACGATGAATGGCGGCGCGCGCAAGCCAAAACCTGCGTCAGCCGCTGCAAGAAAGCCTAGTCCCAATCGTAATCGGCGCTAGATATTTGTCATTTTTTGAATATATGCGCGTGCTTTTTGCGCATATTCAAAAGGATTAGCTAGAGCTGGGTCTTGCTCAGCTTCAACCACCATCCAGCCTTGATATCCTGCCTCATCTATGATTTTAAAAACAGGAGCAAAATCAATCACCCCATCTCCAGGTACGGTAAATGTACCTTTTTTAACGCCATCTAAAAAGCTTAAATGATTGATTTTAACTTCATTAACAATATGATCGCGCACATCTTTTAAGTGAATATGATTAATCCGCTTAATATATTTCCTTAAAATATCAAGCATCTGCGCTTGTGTACCTTCAGAATAATACGCATGCCCAGTATCATATAAAAGATAAACATCAGCCTGCACACCTTGCATAAATCTATCAATTTCTTGGCTTGTTTGAATTCCTGTTCCCATATGATGATGCAAACATACTTGCATTCCATTTTGACTTGCAATATCAGCAATCTGATTATAACCATTTATCAGCGCAAGCCATTGTTCATCATTGAAAGTAGGCTTTTCCTCAAAAATAGATTTTGCTGTTCCTTGAATGCTTAAGCTTTGTTCTGAACACCCAATAACTTTTGCGCCCAGATCTTTTAAAAAGTTCATGTGCTCGATAAAATCCTGAATATTTTTATCATGAATAGATTGATTATTAAGACCATCTACAAAAAAAGTACTAAACCACGCATTACATATTTGTAAACCGCGCATTTTTAGCATTGGTTTTAAAATATTCACATCACGCGGATATTTACTCCCAACCTCGCTCCCAACAAAGCCTGCTAGTGCCATTTCACTAATACACTGCTCAAAAGTATTTTCTTTACCTAAATCAGGTAGATCATCATTCGTCCAACCAATTGGCGCGATTGCTAATTTTATTTTATTTTTGTCCATTTGTTTTCTCCATTTAAAAAATAATTGATTCCCTCAAAACCTATAACGCAATTAAGTTAATTTAATTTAATATAAGCCACCACCCCGTCAGGCTATGCCTGCCACCCCTCCACGGAGGGGAATTTTTTAAGCTCCTCCGTGGAGGGGCATATGTATCTACTCAGCAGCTTTAGCATATTTATTTTTATAGACTACATATTCAATAATGATGACTTCAAATGCTCCATTTAACTATAACCTCCCCCCCATAAATCCCCCTTGGCAGGGGGACTTGCTCCTCCCCTTGTGAAGGGGGAGGTTGGGAGGGGGTGGTTTTTATAGCTGCTGAGTAATTTAATGTCAATAAGCCCTTGCTTGTTCTATCTCTAAGCGCAATTTACGTGCAGCTGCGGTAATACTTTCTTTTTTTGAAATATTAGCTAAACCAACGCGCCACCAAGATAAGTATCCATCTAGCATGGTTTTAGGTAGGACTTTAATATCAATTAGGGTTGATACCTTTTGCGTGCGTGCATCTGCAAGCGCATTGTGCAACTCATCTAAAGTAGTTACACGATAAGTTTTACAACCATAAGATGCCGCGTTCATCGCAAAATCTATCGGAATAAATCCGCCATCTAATTGCATTGTTTGTGGATCTCTAAAACGAAATTCTGTGCCAAAACTGCTCATGCCATTGCCTATTTGCAGATTATTAATACAGCCATTTGTCATATTATCAAACAAAATAATATTGATTTTTGCACGCTCTTGGATAGATGTGACTAACTCTGAATGCGCCATCATATACGCACCATCACCAACTAAAACAAAAACATCCTTATTAGGTTCAGCAAGCTTTACTCCAAGTCCTGCGTTAACCTCATAACCCATGCAAGAATATCCATATTCAAGATGATAGCTATTGTAAGCTTTAGAGCACCAAGCGCGTTGTAAATCTCCAGGTAAACTGCCAGAAGCTCCAACAATAATGTCATTCTCGCCCAAGTGCTCATTTAAAACACCTAAAACTGTACTTTGGGTTAAACAAGATTGAGTGAGTTTTATAAATTCTGCAAAAACAGCTTGTTGATCAAGAGCATCGTTGATTTCAGGAACAAAACTCGCATCTGTATAATCAACATTCCAAATACGTTTTAATTCATTAGCTTGTGCCGCTTTTGCTTTGATTATCTCATCACGCCACTGAGCGTTTATTTGAGAGTTTATTTTTTTCTCATAATCTATAGCAATTAACTTATCGAGCAAATACTCTAGAGTTATTTTAGCATCCGCCACGACTTGGATGCCTTCCATTTTGCCAGCATCAAATGCTGCAATATTAATATTTAAAAATTTGGCATCATCTTTAAATAAGCCTTTTGATCCCGTGGTGAAATCAGTGTAACGTGTGCCAATTCCAATGATTAAATCAGCCTCTTTTGCAAGCATATTCGCAGCTAAAGATCCTGTTACGCCAATTCCACCTAAATTTAAAGGATGTTCTGAAAGGAGCGTACTCTTGCCTGCTTGAGTTTCAGTTATTGGGATATTAAAACGCTCTGCAAAAGCCTCTAATGCCGCGCCAGCTCCAGAATATTTCGCCCCTCCTCCACAAATAATCAATGGCTTGGATTTTGCTAACATAACTCGAAGCGCATCAAGTAGCATATCTTGCGTTGGTAGAGTCCGCTCAATTCTATGCACTCTTTTCTTAAAAAAACTTACAGGATATGCATAAACTTCAGCTTGGACATCTTGAGGCAATGCTAAAGTTACCGCGCCCGTATCAGCTGGGCTTGTAAGTACGCGCATTGCATGTAATAAGCTACTCATTAGCTGCTGCGGGCGTGAGATTCTATCCCAATAACGGCTTACCGCGCGAAAAGCATCATTTGCGCTTATACTCGCATCGTAAGTTTGCTCACATTGCTGTAAAACAGGATCAGGTTGACGACAAGCATAAACATCCGCAGGTAATAGCAATAAAGGGATGCGATTGGCAGATGCCGCAGCGGCAGCGGTCACCATATTAGTCGATCCAGGCCCTACAGATGCGCTGCAAGCATAAATTTGGCGGCGCAAGTTTTGCTTGGCAAAGCCCATTGCTGCAAGTGCCATACCTTGCTCATTGCGCCCTTGATGCAAGATTAAATCTCCCGCATCTTCTTCTAAAGCCTGTCCTATTCCAAGTACGTTACCGTGCCCGAAAATAGCAAATACTCCTTTGATAAATTTAATTTCAGTGCCATCAACACTTATATATTGTTGATCTAAGAACTTAATTAAAGCTTGCGCTGTAGTTAAGTTAATAGTTGATTTATTTGATATATTCATTAACTTATACCTCATTATTATTTTGCAGGACGATATTCACGCCAGTATCCAATTAAAGTTAAATAATTTCTTTTAACTTGATCTATCAGCGTTTTATCATCAATTTCATTATAAAGCCACGCTTGAGCAGGTTTTCCAAAAATAGTTCGTCCTACTGCAAAACCTTTTACCATTGGGACAGACGCAGCTGCTGCAAAGCCAGCTTTTAGGATTGCCGCTGGTGCATCTAAGCCTAAAATCAAAATACCACGGCAATCTTTATCGTAATCTTCAATAATTTGGCTTATTTTATTAAGATTTACCGTTTCAAGCGAAGGGATTTTCCACCAATCTGGTAATATATTTTGTTGATAAATATGCTCAATTATCTCAGCATAATGGGACTGATTTTGATCTGGATGATCAAGTGGCAATATAATCTCAATTAATAACTCATGTCCAGATAAGCAACAAGCCCTATAAACCTCATTAATTAGATAATCTTGCTCAGCACGTAAACTAATCGCATCCGCTGGATGATAAAATATCAAACACTTAACCACATGCTCATGCGGCCAGGAAATCAATTGAGAGCCTATATCGCCATGTTCTAAGCGCAAAGGACGTGAGCTTGGTAACTCAATCGGGCGCCCAATCCACCATTTTTGCCCTGTCAGCTTATTTAACGCATCTTGCCCATAAGTTGTATCAGCTAAAATGCCACTTTTTCCTGAGATATCAGCATCAATTGCCGCTTGCTGTGCAGCTTCTAACAATAATAATTTTAAAGATGAAATCCGCTGTTCATTTTTTGGGTTTTGATCAGGATTATGATTATGATCCTGATTTTGATTTTGATTATTTTGCGTAAATTCGCGCTCATTCGCTTTTTTTGCCATTTCCAGTAATTGTTTACGGTGATCAAAAGCAAATATACACAGTTCGTCCCAATTTTGCTTGCGCGTCGTTACCCGATGTAAGTGGTTTAAGCGCGCATCTTTATCGGGTGCTTTAATAACATCGGCGCGTTTTAAATAATCATCTAATTCTATTTTAGTTGGCATCGCAGGTGAGCAGCCATGGCGCGATACAACTAACGCCCCACAAGCATTCGCATAACTACATGCGCGCTCCCAGCTCTCATTATTTAAATAACCGCGCAATAAGCCCGACATAAACGCATCTCCCGCGCCAAGCACATTTAATACAGCTACACGCACGCCTGTATGTAAAATTACTTTATCCCAAACTTTATCAATTTCTCCTTCAAATACAGAACATCCTTGTGAGCCGCGTTTACATACGAGAACTGCTTGTGTTTTTTTGCGGATATTGCTTAAAGCAAGTAGTGTATCGGTACTTCCTCCAGCAATATGAAATTCCTCTTCAGTCCCGACAATTAAATCAAAATGATGCAAAATCTCTTGTAATTGTTCTGTGACCATGCGCGATTCTATAAAGCGCGTCTCACCATCGCCAAGAGCGGTTAATCCCCATAAAACAGGACGATAATCAATATCAAGTGCGCGTTTTAAACCATGCTTTTGCGCATATTCCAAAGCTTTTATAACAGCTAGACGCGTATTTGGATGGGAAATATGAGTTCCAGTAATTGCAATTGCACGCGCGCAGGCGATATAATCTTCATTAATATCATCAGGATGCAACGCCATATCGGCACAATTATCACGATAAAAAATAAGTGGGAAAGTATCTTGATCTTTAATTCCCAAAATTACCAGAGCCGTTAAACGCTCTTTATCGGTGATCAGATACTCAGTATCAACGCCAACTGATTGTAATGTCTCACGCAAAAACCGTCCCATATGTTCATCACCGACACGCGCAAGCATGCCTGATTTTAAGCCTTGAACAGCTGTTCCATACGCTACATTGCCAGAAGATCCGCCTAAATACATAGAAAAACTACTCATATCTTCTAAACGTGCCCCAATTTGTTGACCATAAAAATCTACGGCAACGCGACCGATACAGATAAGATCTAATTTTTTTGCTTGATCTATTTGCATTATGTGTCCTTTTTGTTTTTATTTGATTTTTATTTGATTTTTGTTTTTACAAGGTTGGCATAATAAATTGATTATCTAACAAAGCTTTATTTGTAGGCCAGCGTGTTGTTACCGCTTTTAAGCGTGTATAAAAACGCACACCTTCATCACCATGCATGTGTTGATCCCCAAATAAAGAACGCTTCCAGCCACCAAAACTATGAAATGCCATCGGTACAGGAATTGGAACATTCACACCAACCATTCCAACTTCAATTTTATGGGCAAAATCACGTGCAGCAGAACCACTTTGGGTAAATATAGCCGTGCCATTTCCAAATTCATGTCGATTAATTAAATCAATTGCTTCTTGGAGCGTTTTAACACGAACTATCCCTAAAACAGGTCCAAAAATCTCTTCTTTATAGATTTGCATAGACTCAGTTACTGCATCAAACAAGCAGCCTCCCATAAAGTAACCTTGCTCGGCAATATCAATTTTTCTACCATCAACAATAAGCTTAGCGCCTTCTGCTACGCCAATATTCACATAATTAATTACTTTTTCAAGGTGCTCTTTCGTGACTAATGGCCCCATTTCATTTTCAAGATTATGCCCATCACCAATTTTTAAGCTCGATAATTGCTTAACTAAATGCTCAATTACGCTATCTGCAAATGCTGGATTTGGATCAACAACTACGGCAATTGAAATCGCCATACACCGCTCCCCAGCTGAGCCATAAGCTGCCCCCATTAACGCGCTTATGGTTTGATCAATATCACAATCAGGCATAATCACCATGTGATTTTTAGCACCGCCTAAAGCCTGAACGCGCTTGCCTTTTTTCGCTGACTGGACATAAATATATTCCGCAATTGGAGTTGATCCAACAAAACTTAGTGCTTTAACATCAGGATGATTAATTAACGCATCAACAGCTAATTTATCTCCTTGAAGGACGTTAAATACGCCATCAGGAAGTCCAGCTTGTTTTAGCAACTTCGCAATAAATAATGCAGCACTTGGATCTTTTTCAGATGGTTTTAAGATAAATGTATTGCCACAAGCAATAGCAACAGGAAACATCCACATAGGTACCATTACGGGAAAATTAAATGGGGTTATACCTGCGACAACACCTAGAGGCTGGCGATGCGAGAAACTATCAATCCCAGTGCCTACTTGTTCTGAATAATCACCTTTTAAAAGAGATGGAATCCCACAGGCAAACTCAACAACCTCGATCCCACGTGTGATTTCACCGAGGGCATCTGAATGAACTTTGCCATGTTCATTCGTGATTAGCGTTGCTAATTCTTGCGCATGATCTTCCAATAATGCTTTAAATTTAAACAAAATACGTGAACGGCGCAGCGGTGAGGTATCACGCCATGCAGGGAACGCCGCTTGTGCCGTATTGATGCAAAGATCAATATCAGCTTGATCTGCCAAAGCTAATTTTGCGCAAATCTGCCCTGTTGCAGGATTATAAATATTCATTGAAGGCTGTGCGTGCGCTTGTTCGATCCCATTTATAAAATGTTGAATGATTTTCATATTGATTCCTGTTGATTAGCGTTATTTGATGTTGTTTAATGTTATTTGATATTGTTTGATGTGATTGATTAAAGTTATAAATTAATTAACAGATATTTCATAATGTATGTTTTACTTAAATAAAAATTCATGCTCAGGATCATTATGAAATTGCCATTTTCGGGTAGGCCCTGCCATTACATTTAAGTACCAAGATTCATATCCATGTGGAACAATAACAGGATGATATCCTTTAGGAACAAGAATTACATCATTACATTCAACCGCATATGCTTGATCAATCTCTCTAATACCATTGATTTTATCTGTATAAATTCTTTGAAAAACAAATCCTTGTGCAGGATTAACTTTATGAAAATAAGTCTCCTCCAATGCAGTTTCAAGCAAATTATTATGCTCATCAACGCGATCTTGATCATGCTTATGCGGTGGATAGCTTGATGAATGGCTGCTGGGCGTGATTACTTCAACTACAAGCAAATGATCCGCAGCATTTAAAGAATCAGGCAGAATATCAGTCACATACCGCGTGTTAGTGCCGCAACCGCGCACACTTTGCTGCATTTGATGTGGCGCGATATAACGGACAGGATGCGTGCCATAACATGGGGCGGTCGCAATAATAATTTGTGCATCTGTATGGGCGCTAATTTTAATCTTAGTTTTATGCGGCGCATATAAGGCATGTGGTGGCGTTTTATCAAACACGCTGGCACGCCCTATTAAAACGCCCGTATCTATATTATTATTATTATTATTCGCATGATCATTTGTAACTATTTGAATTGAACCTGTTAATAAGACCACGCAAGCTTCACGCTCTTCACTAGACCAGTTAAATACTGTGCCTGATTTTAGAGTATATGCTTCAAATCCAACATATTTCCACCCCGCGCTCAAAGGAGTGATTTTATGTAAACATTGGGCATTATTATCAGGATCGATCTCGGGGCTTTTTAAAATCATATTCATTGAAAACTCCTTAATGTAAGTTTAGGTTAATTCTTAGATGACTTTTTTATACAGATTCAGTGTTACATTTTTGATATTTTTTATAGTTTAATCAATTAATAATAAAAGGCAATCTTTTTTTGAATATTTTTTCTAAATTATTATAAATATAGAATATTTATTCGGAATATTTATTCTATATTATATTTAACTTGAATGTTTTTTTGATATAATTAAATTTTTAGATAAACAAATATACAGAGGATCATCATGAGATCAAAATCAAAAAAAAGTAACCTCAAAAACTTGGAAAAAGTTGCTATTGAGCAGGTACAAAGCTTTCTTGAGCGCATAATTGATGAGTATGAAGATTTATCCAACCAGCTTAAAATTGTCGCACAATACGTTTTAGAAAATAAAGATAATATCGCCGTACTTAAAATTCAAATGCTCGCAGATGGCTGTAGCGTCCAACCTTCAACCATTATTCGTTTTGCGCAGAGATTTGGTTTTAAGGGATTTTCTGATATGCAAGCAATTTTTAAGCAACGCTATTTATCTAATACCGCGCATGAATATGATACGCGCATTCAAAATGCTTTAAGTCAAGATGTAAAGATGCATGATGCTGAAAATATAATTAATATCTTAACTCATTGTGAGGCAGGTATTGCCGATATCAAAGCTAATTTATTGCTTGATGAGTTAGAAATATCTCTAAATATGATGCTCAAAGCGCAAGCATTTTATATTGTTGGTGTGCGCCGCATGTTTCCTATCGCCAGTTATCTTGCCTATTCATTACATCATTTGCAGAAAAAAACATTTTTAGTTGATGGCATGGGGGCAATGGGCGCAATTCAAGTCCATAGTATTGAATCTGATGATTTACTTATCGCCTTTAGTATGCAACCATATGCAAAAGAAACTCAGATAGTTATTGAAACCGCCCATAAAAATAAAGCTAAAATCTTACTTATTACAGATAGCTATCTCTCCCCATTAGCTAAGCTTTCAAGCCATATTATAAAAATAAAAGAGCAAGAAGTTTATTCATTTCGCGTAATTGCAGGCTTAATGAGCTTTACGCAGGGATTATTTATTACTTATGCCGCAAAGATTGAGCAGGATCAAGCTAGGCATAAGAAGATTTAAAATAGATGATAACTAACTTACATTATTACTTGAGTAAATAAAACTTTGATTGATCCATTCCTCAAGTTTAATCCAGGGAGCATCGCTATGTTCACGCAAGAGAATATCTTTATTTAATATGTAATAGCCTGTTTTTACGCGCACCCATAATTGGCGACTAGGGCTGTAATTACTTGATTTTTCGGCACGCGCTAAAATATGATTAATGTAACTACGTTTACGGCGGTTAAATGCAACTACATCATCAGGAAGTAATGATATAAAATCCTCTAAGTAACCAGCAGAATAACCTTTTAATAAAAGTTTTAGATTATCAGGATTATTAAGCAAGAAGCTAAAGCGCCTTTTACTTTGAATCAACATAAGATTAAAATAACTATATTCTCCTTGATGACGCTCTAAGCGCACTAAACGTCCATTAACTTGCAAGTCAATAAAAGGTGGTGAAAGTAGCTGATAAAGTATGTCTATTCGATATTTTTCATTATTATAAATACTATCATCATGAAAATAACGCACAAGTGCGTAATCCCAAGCGCAATGCCCATAATGATCGCGCGTATGAATACTTGCACCACGCTCAATTAATGCTTTAATTAGCGCAATATTTCCACAAAATCCTGCCATCATCAAAGGTGTGGCATTAAATAAAGTACGATGTTCGACACCAAATTGATCACACTGGTGCAATATTTCCTTAAAATTATGTGCCGCATAGGGCTTGCCATGGCGTTGGCATAAGTTAGTAAATTGAACCTGTAGCGCATCATGGGCATGATCATAATCAACGCGTACATAGGAATCAGGTTTTAGTATCTCTATTGCAGGTGTAAACTTATTATTTCTCATCAAGTCAAAAATCCACTCGGTTTGTCCATGCCATACCGCATAGTCAAACAAGATCTGGCGTGGCTTATTAGATATTTGTCCTTCTGCTAAAGCAATTGGCAATATGTTACAAATGGCAGCCTCATCCCAAACAGGCCAAGAAGGTTTGGCTATTTTAAGCACATTTTTACGAATTGCATCAGCTTGTTCTTGCTTTCCTTGTAATTCAAGGCGGCGTGCCTCTTGTGCCCATTCTTGCTGGCTTGATGCTTTGGCTTGGGTAATCATAGCCTCAGAGGTCTGCAAATTTAACAAGTTTAACAAAGGATGATTAAAATCGCGTTCAACGATCAATAAATTATCAACTGCGCGGGTTAATGCAACATATAGCGCATTAATATAAAACTTATATATCTCCAGAGACTTATCTGTTTTATCACGTGCGCGGCTATAATCTAATTGATCACATAATAGGTCATCTGGATTTACACCTGTGCTGATCTCTAAAAATTTGGCACGCTGTCCTGAGATAATATCAACTAAAATAACATTAGGATATTCTAATCCCTTCGCTTCGTGGACACTAAAAACTAGAGGAGTTTGAAATTGTATCCGTGCCGCGGCCTTATCTTCATCACGTAAGACTATAATTGCAAAATGCATAGAATTACGAGTTTTGGTATTTAACTCTTTGCGTGTAGCCTCTTTATCAGCCAATAGCTGTACAGATCCAGTTTGATTTGAAGATGCCTCGACTAGGAAATTAGTCTCTTTATCCACAGAGCCAAAGCGTGCATGTTTAATCTTAAGAAGTGTATTTGCAAGTTCTGTTACCGCTTTTCCATTACGAAAATTAGCACGTAATACAGAAACTTGCTGTGATTGAGCCTTATCTTGCCACAATAAAGTTTTAACAGATGACCACGAGAAAAAGTTGGGATGGACAATTTGGTTTGAATCACCACAAAGCAGGAATTGCCCAGCTTTATTTAAGGTTTTTAATACCAATGCAAGCTGAACACTAGTTAAATCTTGCACCTCATCAACAACAATAAAATCATAAGATGGGATTGCTTTATCTTGCCACTCATGCGTCACTAAAGTGATATCAAATAAGTTCTCTGCTGCCAGCCAAGTGCGATATTTTTCAAATAAATCGTAAACAGCCATTCGCTGTTCGCTTGCTAATAAAGATTGACGTACCCCTAAGTTTGCATAATCTTTGCGGCTTAAAATTCCTGTTGCAGAACTAGAAATAACACCCCTAAACTCTTCAAATAAAGCATGTGCATCTAACTCGGATAATAATTTCTTAACAGATTGTTTATGACGACTAAACCACCCTGAAAATTCACCAAAACCTAACTCGCGTCCTTTAGGAATTTGCAATGTTTCAATAAATTCACGATAACTTAAAAAAACAGGCTCTTGATCTTCATCTTCATAATGATAAGAAAAATACATTGTTTGCGCACTTTGTGCTAAAAAAGCCGATTGAGTTACATATAAAACATTACCGCGTGCTTGTCTTAATTTTTGCAAGGTTAGAGCAGTTTTTCCAGATCCAGCAGAACCCACTAAAATAAGTGGTGCTGGCGTGTTATATACCGCTTCTTGCGCATCATCAAAACTTAAAACTTTATCTAGAATATGAAACTCATTATGTTTAGGATGAATATAGCGCAAAGTATCACTTGATAGATTTTCAGTGTCCGCACTATCGTCATCAATATCAATCTTATCCCATTGTAATTGCGCCCCTCGCAAGAATCTTGATTTAGCATAATCATGATTTAAAATAACTTCTAATGCTAAACATACAGTAATATTATTATAAGTTACAAATTGCACCAATAAACGATGTGTTTGGTCTAATTTAAACCGCCAATACAATGTTGGGTTTAATTTTTTAAGATTTGGGCTTTTAAAGTCATCTCGCGCAATTGCCTTTTGCAATTTTGTGAATTGAGAGCGAACACGGTGGGTATCAAGATCATGATGGGTTAATAAACGCATGTGCAAAATTCCATAAGAGTATTTTAAATAACGAGGTATTCTAACGAAATTGAGAATTATTAAAAAGGTAAATGTTCTATTATGCACAAACAATGCGATAGTTATTTTTCTATATTTTTATTTAAACTTTGTAACTACTGCGCAGCTAGAAAAACATCCCCCTCCCAACCTCCAACTTCAGAAGGGGAGGAGCAAGTCTTAACTTAATGGCGTTGAGGAAGGATTATAAAATCATATTTAAAATCAAAACACCTACGCCACCAATTGCCCATGCAATTGTGGTTGGGATTGACCAAACAATCATTTGTTGTTTAACATCTTTAATTCCCATCATACGATTTACTACCCAAAATAAGCTATCGTTAAAGTAACCAAAAAAGAGTGATCCCATCGTTGCAGCTTGTGCCGCAGCGAGCATATTCACACCAGGAATTTGACTTAAAATTGGGGCGCAGATAGATGCAGCGGTAATCATCGCCACTGTGCCTGAGCCTTGAATTAAACGCACTAAAGTTGAGATAAAAAAAGGAATAAGCACAACAGGGAGCGGTAAGCTTGCAACGTGCCCTGCTAAAATTGCACCTGTTGGCGTATCTCGTAAAATTTGCCCCAATGCGCCACCTGCACCCGTGACTAATAAAATAATCCCCGCAGCTTGAATCCCTTCTTCTAATCGATCTTGAGTTTGATTTCGATCCAAATGCGGAATCAAAGTATACACTGCCAATAACACGCTTATTGATAAGGCAATTACAGGGGCACCGACAAATTGAATAATTGAAACAAGGAGATGACCTGAATAAACTTTATATGCCTCTTGTTTGAGTAATACGCTTAAAATTGCATTAATCAAAATTAAAACAATCGGTACAAGAATTGGCAATAAAGAAAGCAATAAACTTGGGAGTACTTTATCTTTTTTATCATTCAAATATTTTTCATGAGTTGATTTTAATTCAGATAACTCACCTTCCTCATCAATCTCTTGGGGGATAAAATTAGGATATTTCTTGCCCAACCATTGCGCATATAGCACAATTCCAATCACAGAAGGAATCGCTAATGCAAGTCCAGCTAGCATCATTGAGCCTAAATCTACTCCGAAAATACCCGCAACTCCTAAAGGACCTGGGGTTGGAGGCACGGTATGATGGGTAACCACTAAGCCGCCAGCTAAAGCAACGCCTAAAGTTAATAAAGAGCGTTTACCTGTTTTAGATAATGCTTTAGCAATTGGATATAAAATCACGAAAGCAGAATCTACAAAAATAGGGATGCTTACAATATAACCTGTAATTGCTAATGCCCATTCTTCCTTCTTCTTCCCGAGCCATTTAATCAAGCTATAGGCAATTTGTTCGGCAGCTCCTGAGACCTCTAAAATACGCCCCATCATAACTCCAAGACCAATCACAATCCCGATGCTACCGAGCGTGTTTCCAAAGCCTTTGGTGATCACACTAATTGTTTCACCACCACTTAATCCACCTGTAATCCCTGCGATACTAGCCGCAATTAACATTGCAATGAGCGCATGGACACGAGTTCGCATCACTAAAAAGATAAGCACGAAAATAGCAACTACTAAACCTATAGTCGCCAAGGTTGTATTATTTGTTACGATACTATTCATTATGTACTCCTTTTGATTATATTTAAACCTTGGGGATGATCCCCTTGGGAATGATTCCCTTGGGGATAATCCCCAAACCCCAATCTAAAAATCTATAGGGGGTTTCTATAAATTAATTTTTCAAAGAAATTTATAGATGCACCCTAAAACCTGTTTTTTTAGATAAAGTCTTCCTACTCCATTGAATTTTATTTTTAAAATTCAATAAATTTATTAATATAAAATATTTAAATATAAATCAAATAATTGTTTATTATGATTTATATAATAATAATTATTAATTCATCTGCATATATTGCATGATAATGCTTTGAATATCCTTATCCTGACTAAACCCCTGTTCAAGTGAACTTGTAATATCAAAATCACAGGGCCAACTTACTACAATTTTTTCAATTGCCTCATTAGGTGTATGCTCGATTAAATCTATAATAGATTGATTTGTTTTGCTTTTAAGTGCGACAATCATCTGCTCAATACTGACAGTAATACCAGGTAAGTTAATTGTTCGATATGTTAAACCATCTGTTTTTAGCGTTAACGCATGGATAAAGTTTTTAATAACGGTATCAGGGCTTGAGATCCAAACCTGCAAATCTGTATTCACAGGGCAAATTGCCTTCTCACCTTTTAATGGCTCCCGAATAATACCGCTTACAAAAGATGATGCTGCCTGATTGGGCTTGCCAGGACGTACACTAATCGTTGGTAAACGCAACACTAAACCATCGATAAACCCCTTGCGACTATAATCATTGATCAATAATTCACACATCGCTTTTTGCGTGCCATAAGATGAGCTTGGCGTTGTTGCAGTCATCGCATTTATTTGTTTTGGCAATAATTTACCACCAAATACAGCTAATGAGCTTGAAAAAATAAACTTGATTGGCTTTTTATTTTCTTTATTCATGTTTTGATAAATTAAGCGGCAACCTTCTAATAAGTTGCGCGTAATATCAAAATTAACACGCATTCCTAACTCAAATTCAGCCTCAGCTTGTCCACTCACCACTGCTGCTAAATGATAAATACAATCAAGCTCTCTATGTAAAGAACGCTCACTTAACGCACTCATCATTTTCTCAAATGAGCCCTCTTGTGCTAAATCTAAGCATAAATATTGGACGCGCTTATCATTTAAATCATCTAAAAGTGTTTTTGAGGCATCAGTTACATCGACTAATAAAAGTTGCTTGAGATTAGGATTTTGAAGTAACCCTTTAGCAAGATTCTTGCCCAAAAATCCCGCGCCACCTGTGATAATAATATTCATAATTGTGTTCCTCTTTAGTTTAGTGTTATTAGTTTAGGGCTAAATTTGTAACTACTTGACATAGTTAATATATCAATTAAATGTAAATTTAACGTAGGTTGAACCTTGGTGCAAGGAAGTTAAGTAAATCCTTGACTTAAATTTTAAAACGTACACTACCTCAACCTATCCAAAAAATAGGCTTTGAACTGTTAAATCAAGTTTTGTTTCTTATTAATCAAATACTAATCAATATCACCAATATCATCAACAATCAAGAGCTTAACAGGCAATAAAGCTAGTGTATCTTGGACTGCTTTTGGCAGTTTCCAGTCTGTAATAATGCAATCAAATGCGGTAAGATCACAAATTTTAAAACGTCCATATTCACCATATTTACTACTATCTGAAACTAAAATACATTGCCCACATGCCTTTAATAAATTCTCTTTTACAGAAATTTTGGCGGCACTTGGTGTTGAAATACCGCGTACCAGATCCCATGAGCTGGTACTAATAAATGCTAAATCTAAATTAAAATGAGAAATAAATTCAGCGGCATAATTTCCAACTGCGGACGCATTTCTTAAATCAACTTCACCTCCTGTATGAAATAAAGAAAAAGGAGAGTGTACGCGCGGTGCTTGAAGGGTTAAATAAGTAATAATCGCAAAATCATTACTTATTACCGTTAACGGCGGATAAATCTTGGTTGATAAATATTGCATCATTGCTTTAGCAATCTCAAAACAGGTTGTACCTGCGTCCAAATAAAGCGTAAGTCCAGTGCTTTTTTGCAAACTATCTTTAATTAAAGTAGCAGATGCTTGCCCTATTGCAGCTTTTTGGGATTGATTTAAAACCAACTTTTCTTGATAACTTGGCTCTTCAATTAGTGCTTGGCGTATTTTTATGCCACCACTCACGCTAATAATCTTCCCTTCTTTTTCTAAAATTTGAATGTCACGCCGAATCGTCATGGCTGAAACATTTAATTGCTCAATTAATGTCTCTATAGTTACCAATTGATGCGTTTGAACATATTGATAAATAAAGATTTGGCGTTCTATTGGGATCATCTTATTCTCACTTTTAGCTCTTAAAATTGCGCATATTTTTAAACCATCCAAGCCCTGCATTAGTCTCGCCTCGTGGGCGATATTCACAACCAATCCAACCTGCATAATTTCTAGACTCTAGTATTTTGAAAATATACGGATAATTAATCTCACCCTCATCAGGTTCATGCCGCTTTGGAACAGATGCAATTTGAATATGCGCCACTTTATCCCCCAAACGCTCTATAGTTTTAATTAAATCTCCCTCCATAATCTGGCAATGATAAAGATCTAATTGAGTGAACACATTAGGGCGATTAATCTTGAGTAATAAAGCTTCAGCTTGTTTTTGTGTTGATAAAAAATAGCATGGCATATCACGATGATTAATCGGTTCAATCAATAATTGAATATTCTTTGATGCGCATTTATCTGCGGCATATTGAATATTTTTGACAAATGTTTTTTCAAAAATATCAACATTATCAACATTATTATTAATTAAACCTGCCATGGCATGAATGCGCGCGCAAGATAGAACCGTTGCATATTCAAGTGCTTGTTCAACTCCATCTCTAAATTCTTCAGTGCGATCAGGCAAGCATGCTAAACCGCGTTCACCATTAGCAAAATCACCTGGCGGCATATTAAATAAAACCTGAGTAAGCTGATATTTATCCAATTGTGCTTGAATTTCATTTGCTTTAAATTCGTAAGGAAATAAATACTCCACTCCTTTAAAGCCAGCTTTAGAAGCTGCTTCAAAGCGTTCTAAAAATGGTACTTCGGTGAACATCATACTTAAATTTGCTGCAAACTTTAACATTTTGAATCTCCTTGTTTATTTTTTGATTATTTTAAATTAATCATTTAGGAAAAACGGTTTTCAATTCTTGAATTTGTTCAGCATTTAGCTGCATGTGTTCATGATTTTTTAATAAGAAAAATAGTTTTGCAGTTTCTTCAAGCTCTTCAGCGTTATAAATAGCATCTTGTAAATCTTTACCAACAATAAGCGGTCCATGATTAGCCAATAAAATTGCTTGATGATCTTGCGCAAGTTTACTCACAGCTTCAGCAATAAGCGGGCTTCCTGGGCGTAAATAGGGTACAAGCGGTAATTGTCCAATACGCATTACAAAGTAAGGCGTGAGCGCAGGCATCGCATTTGTAGGATCAAGATTAGCCAGACATGAGTATGCCGTTAAATAAGGAGAATGCAAATGCACGACTGCACCAATATCAGGGCGTTGCTGATAGTAAGCTAAGTGCATCAATATCTCCTTAGAAGCTTGATCACCCGAAACAGTCTTTCCCGTTATATCAACCTTGCTTAAACGTTCAGAGCTTAAAAATCCCAAACTTGAATTTGTTGGTGTTGCAATAAAAAAATCATCATCTAATTTAACGCTGATATTTCCAGAACTACCGCTACTTAAGCCACGCTCAAACATTGATTTTGCAAAAACCACCAATTGCTCTCTAATTTTATATTCTTGCATATCTTGATTAATTTTTTGATTACTCATTATTTATCCTTTCATCTTTTGTGCATCTTCAAAAAATGTGATTTGACCAAAGTTGCCTGATTTTAAAGCTAAAAAACACTCAGAATCAATATCTAAAACCCACGGCACACCAGGCGCGATAGAGGCTCTAATATAAAATCCAGTGATATCTAAAGCTTGCGTTACGGCACCAGAGGTCTCTCCACCTGCCACAATAAAGTTTTGAACACCCTGTGCTTTTAATTGAGATGCAACCTTTGCAAATAATTCCTCTATAGCCTCACTTGCACGAGCTGCCCCAAATTCTGTTTGAATACGTTTTAATTGATCCGCTGTCTGTGTTGCAAAGATTAATGGCGCAAGCGTTTTATTTAAAGCTAGTTGATCTAAAGCCCATGCACAAATAAGATCTGCATAATTTTGATCATGAATGGCTTTTTGTACTTCAATTTCAAAACAAGGCGCATTAATTTCTTGATAATAAGCGACCTGTTGACAGGTCATAACCGAGCAGCTGCCTGAAAAAATTACTGTTTTTGTAGATATTGGCGAGCTTATAAGATTATTTTTGAGCAGCTTAGTTTGCTTATTTTCTTGATCAATTTTTGCAAGTGCGCCAGCAAGACCTGATCCACCTGTGACTAACTCCCATGACTTAACAAAACGCGCAATTACCTCTAAATGTGTATTATGCGCAGTATCTACAATAAAATATTGCACACCCTGCTCTGATAATAACTGTATTTGTTGTGAAATTGCATCTTGATCAATAGTTACATAGTCAATTAATCCCACCAAGTGCTTTGATTGCGCAGCTAAGACACGACATAAATTAGCATCCCTCATCGGCGTTACGGGATGATTTTGCATACCTGATTCATTCAGCAATTGCCCATTTACAAATAAATGCCCATGTAAAACAGTACGCCCATTAATTGGTAAGGCGGGACAAAAAACTGTTTGTTGTAAAGAAAATTCCTGCATTAGCACATCTGTCACAGGTCCAATATTGCCCTTTTCACTTGAATCAAATGTTGAACAATATTTAAAATATAATTGTGCTACACCTTCTTTTTTCAACCATTTAGCTGCGTTAATACTTTCCTTTATGGCAATATTAGGCGTGCAAGAGCGTGATTTAAGTGAAATCACAATTGCATCTACATCCTTTAATGTTGCATCAAGGTCAAGATTATTTGTGGGTGTGCCGATAAGCAAAATAACGCGCCAGCCCTCAGCCACCATAAAGCTTGCAATATCAGTTGCGCCTGTAAAATCATCCGCAATCACGCCTAATTTAATTTTTTTATGCTCTGTCATGTTATATCCTGTTTTTAATATATTATTCTGGTAATTTTATGCCCTTAAATATCTTAATAACCGCAGAATCATCTAATTGCCCAAAGCCTTCATTACTCGCGGCTAAAAACATTTGGTGAGCGGCACTTGCAAGCGGTAATGGGAACTTTAACCCATGTGCGGTATCTAGTACTAAGCCTAAGTCTTTAACAAAAATATCTACCATTGAATTAGGAGTGTAATCACCTGTTAATACTTTTTGCATTCGATTCTCAAACATCCAAGAATTTCCCGCTGCATGAGTTACAACATCGTACATGATATTAAGATCAATCCCAGCTTTAGCCGCCATCGCCATACTCTCTGCCGCTGCGGCAATATGCACTCCTGCAAGAAGTTGATGAATAGTTTTTACACTTGAACCCAAACCAATATCCTCACCAATATGATAAACATGGCTTGCTATCGCATCAAATACAGGCTTAATTGCTTGCATATCTGCATATTTAGCTGCTGCCATAATCGTTAATTCACCAATAGCTGCTTTTGCAGCTCCACCTGAAATTGGTGCATCAATCATCCGAATATTGCGTGCACCTAAACGCGCAGCAATAGACTTTGACTCATCTGCCAAAATTGTACTATGAATACTAACGATACATTTTTCTGATAATTGTCTATCTAAACCACTTTCAAACAAAGCACTCTCAATTTGCGCAGCATTAACTAGCACAAATAAAACTGCATCAAATTTAGAAGCCGAAGATATGGGCTCAGCACCAGTTTCACAATCCCCAAATTCAGACAAAGCTGCTGTTGTGATCGGATTTAAATCATATCCAGACACAGTAAATCCATCAATAATTAAGGATTTTGCCATACCCATACCCATTGAACCTAAACCAATTACTGCAATATTTTTCATCTTAGTGCCTCATAAAAAAGTCTTGTCATGTAAATAAATGCTCGTTTGTGATAAATAATGGTAATCTTTTAACATCTGTCACAAAAACTAACAAGAATATTTACAATTTATTTTTATTTTATTTTTAATTGAGGCAAGATTGATCGGCACTACATAACATCAGCTGCTATTTTATTTAATTTTATCAATGGATAAACCTGTTACCTCTGCAATATCTTCAAGTGACATACCTTTAAGTTTTAATCTTTGAGCCGTAGCCATTTTTTCTTCAGCTTTGCCTTCTTTAATGCCTTTTTCTATACCTTTTTCTATGCCTTTTTCCATACCCTCTTCAATACCTTCAGCTTTGCCATCATCAAATGCTGTTTCTATCGTGTTTTTCATATCGCGGTAAACTTTCAGGCTGTTCTCATAGCCGTCAAGTTCATCGCGGCTAAGCTTAGCTATTTCGGCGGTTTTAAACACAGATTTAAATATTTTCTCTTGGAGTTTTGTTGGTCTGTCATATAGGCTTGGCAAGTGTTTTAGCAAATATAGCCATTTATCTTGATGAGTTTCAAGCGCATCTTCTGTTTTGGTGAATTTTGGCATCTCCAAATAAAGCATGGTGAGTTTTTGGTAAAATACTTGATGAGTTTGTGTATTCATCAGTTTGATTTCATGGCGATAATTTGGATCTTCTTTATTTTCATCAAAGATAAAATCTAAAATACCAATGGTATAAACTGCTTTTAGCTCATAATTCCAATCACCCTTTTCTGCCTGTTCGCGGATGGGGAAAGTGGTGTAAAACACACTACGATCTTTAAAGTGATTTTGTTTAGCTTTTTGCATTTCTACAATAAAATATTCACCGACGCTATTCTTGCAATAAATATCAAAAACAGCTTTTCTATCGATGGATAAATCTCCCAATTTCTCTGATTGCAAATAAGAAAGTTCAATAATTTCATGATCTAATTTGAGTAAAGCATTTAAAAAATCACGCAAGAGCTCAATATTCGCCTGAGTGCCAAACAGGCGTTTAAAGCCAAAATCAGTAAATGGATTAATATATCGTTCTTTAAGCATAATGCGACCTTTTAAGTGTTTTTAGTCAAGTATTAGAGCTAATTATCATATCTCTAGCATCTTTAAAAACTGATCCTCATCAATAATATTAATTCCGAGTTTTTGTGCTTTATCAAGTTTCGAGCCTGCTTTCTCTCCTGCTAAAAGTGTACTGGTATTTTTTGAGATACTATTTGATATTTTTGCACCTAAATTACGTAATTTTTCAGCGGCTTGATCACGAGTTAGCGTTGATAATGCTCCTGTGATAACCCATGTTTGTCCATTTAATAAATTTGATTGAGAAGTTAAATCTTCAGAATTTTGTGAATTAAGCAGCGGCTTAATCGGAGCAACTCCAGCTGCAAAAAGTGCTTCTATCATCTTTAATTGGCGTTCATCTTTAAAAAAAGCCATGATATTACTTGCTATTTTAGGTCCTAAATCTGGAAGTGCTTGCAACTCTTCTGTACTTGCTAACTTTAAAGATTCTATATCAAAATAATGCAAGGCTAGTGTCCGCGCCATTGCATCACCAACTTCACGAATTCCAAGCGCATATAAAAATCTATCCCATTGCGGTGTTTTGCTTTTTTCTATTGCTTCCAATAATTTATCTACTGATTTCACTCCCATTCTAGGCAATTCAAGTAGCTCTTGACGGACTAAAGTATATAAATCATCAGGTGCTTTAATTAGATTATTCTCAACTAACACGGTAATTAATTTATCTCCAAGTCCATCAATCTCAACAGATTTGCGGGAGGAGTAATGTTTAATCATCCCAATTTGCTGAGCCTTACAATTAAAACCTCCAGTACAACGCGCCGTAGCTTCATCGTCAAGCCGCTCAATCGGTGAATGGCATATGGGGCAATTATTTGGGAAAATTATCTCGCGTAAATTATCTCCACGTTTATCAACTAAAACACGCATAACTTGTGGGATAACATCTCCTGCACGCCGAATAATTACTTGATCATTAATTTTAATTCCTAAACGCTTAATCTCATCAAGATTGTGCAAAGTTGCATTAGATACCATAACCCCAGCAACATTAACTGGCTCTAAACGCGCAACAGGGGTGATTGCACCTGTTTTACCGACCTGAAATTCCACATCAAGCACCCGTGTTATCTCTTCCATAGCAGGGAATTTATGTGCTATGGCAAAGCGTGGCGTGCGTGAGATAAAACCAAGGATATCTTGTGTTTTTAAATCATTTATTTTATACACAACCCCATCAATATCAAACGGAAGTTGTTCACGTTGCGTGCCGATTAATTCATAATAATCAATTAAAGCCGCGATTGTTGTTTGGGCATCTGCTGCTTCAATTTTTTTATTTAACGGGCAAATAGGTAAGCCCCAAGAAGCAAAAGCACTCAGCCACTTACCATGTGTTGTAATAGGATTTTTTAAGTCAGAAAAAACACCAACAGCATAGCAAAAAAAGCTTAAATTACGTCGCGCGGTTTCTTTTGAATCAAGCATGCGTAAACTACCAGCTGCGGCATTTCGCGGATTAGCAAAGGGCTTTTCGCCTTTTTTTATATATTGCTTATTTAATGCGTTGAAGGTATCTTTTTTCATAAAGACCTCGCCGCGCACTTCAACAATTTCAGGAAAGTCGCCTTTTAGCACTAAAGGAATTACAGAAATAGTTTTAATATTCTCGGTAATATCCTCACCTGTTTGTCCATCTCCACGTGTTGCTGCGTGCTTTAGCACTCCGTGTTCATAGAAGATTGAAACAGCTAATCCGTCTAATTTAGGCTCAACAAAAAATTCATGCATTTGTAAAGAGGCAGGTTTTTGATGATTATCTGACTGATTCTGATCAAGATCAGCAGCTGCTAACCTTTCAATAATTTTAGTATAAAATTTTTCAATATCCTCCGAACTAAACGCATTATCCAAAGACAGCATAGGTTTTTGATGTGTGATCGACCCAAATATTTTTAAGGGTATACCACCTATTTTTTGGGTTGGGGAATTAGCCAAAATCAACTCAGGATAAGCATCTTCCAATGCTTTAAGATCATGAAATAATCTATCATATTCATGATCAGGAATCATAATTTCATCTAAAACATGATACAGATAATTATGCTGGTTAAGTTGCTCTGTTAGATTTTTTATCTTTAATTTAATTGATGCTTTATCAGGCATTTTTAGTACTCCAGCAAGGTGATGCAAATATAAAGTTATAGTTAATTATTCTGATTCAAGCTCCGCTTGCTCCCACAAAAGCTCATCTTGTTTGTCTATGTAATTTCTTAGAGTTTGGACGCTTTTTGCATCGAGTGCTTTTTTGTCTTGATCTAATAAAGATCCTCCAAGCTCATTCCCAAACCTTGCCGCAACCTTTAGCATTTGCTCAAAAGTATCTTTTTGGTGATCTGCGGTTGGGATATCCATAAAAAATAAAATTCCTGGTATTTTCATCTGGTTGATATTTGGAACATCAAAACTACCTGGATGGAGCATACTTGCGATACTAAACTCAACCTCTTCACCAAAATAAGTTGTTGTTATCTGTTCCAAAAAACCTTCATTACCAATTGATAGCGGTAATTCAAAATTATGGATAACAGAGAATATTTCCTGACCAAGATACGGTGAATTTTCAGGAGCTGCGAGAATTAAAGCAATCGTTTCCGTTGGTTTTGGGCGTTTGATATTATACGAAGAGACTGATTTGGATAAACGCGTTGTGCTATGTTTATTTTTTTTGCCAAAAAATGAAGCAATACCTTTAAATACAGAGCCAAAAAATGAAGCCTTTTTAGGATTTGAATATTCTTGCTTTAAATCACTACCTGCTAAATCACTATCTTTTAAATCACTATCCGTTAAATGATTATCGCTTAACTCGCTATTTTTTAAAGCGCTATCTGTTAAATAAAATTCTTTTAAAATTTCATTCTCTTCTCTTTCTTTTATAATTTCAGGCTCAAAAGAATTAGCAAAATCAGCAGGGTTCATCTCATGCTTATTCATAAAGTCTAAATTTATATTATTCGTTTTTATGTTTGTTTTTATGTCTGCATAATTATCATCAATATTAATCTCTTCAGTAAGATTACGTACATTGAAAACACTACTTGGTAACTCATTGTTATATATACTTGTTTCGCCAAATTGATTATTCAAACCAGGCTCTACTCTAACATCCACACCTGATTTCTTATGGGATAATATTTTTTTAAACATTAAAATACCGCCAATTACGCAAAATAATGACAAGGATAGTCTAAATTAGATAAAATTTGAAGTAAAATCATAAAACCATTATGATAATTACCAACTTAAATTAGGATATAAAGTGCTCAAACAGAAAAATATCATTTTAAACAATCTTAAAATACTTCAAGATAGAATTCAGACCGCCTGTTTAAAAAATATGCGCGATCCTAGCAGCGTGCAATTGCTCCTTGCCACTAAAACTCAAGATATTGAAACAATCAGTATTGCTCTTGATGCAGGTTTTGGCTTGATAGGTGAAAATAAAATTCAAGAACTTAGTTCTAAAATTCCTTTGTTAAGCAAGCATAAAACATTAATCATGCCACGTGAAAATCATTTTATTGGGCATTTGCAATCAAATAAACTTAAAGATGCAGTGCGTTTTGCTGATTGTATTCAATCTATTGACCAACTTAATTTAGCCCTTAAATTAAATAATTATTGCTTAAGTATTAATAAGATTCAAGATATTTATATTCAAGTAAATACCTCGCAAGAGCTTAGTAAATATGGGCTTGATCCTGATTATTTCTTAGAGTTTTTAAGCCAGATTCAATCCTGCTTAAACTTAAATATCAAGGGATTAATGACTTTAGGTTTACAAAGCGAGGATGAGGCTTTAGTCCGCCAAGGTTTTACCAAACTGCGGGAGCTCAGTATCAGTGCGCGCAAACTTGGATTAATCCCACAAGATGCGTTAACGCTTTCAATGGGAATGAGCAATGATCTTGAGTGGGCAATTGCCGAAGGAGCTACTTTAATTCGCGTAGGCGCAGCTGTATTTGGAGCGCGGGTATAAATTAAGCATTATTAAAATCAATACTTAATATTTCTGAGATAGATTTACAGCCAAGTAAACACATAATAAGCCTATCAAGCCCAAGGGCTATGCCTGAGCAATCAGGTAGATTATTTAAAGAGCTTAAAAAAGCATCATCAATTTTTAAAGGCTTAAGCTCTTTGGCTATTCGTATTTTATTTTGTGCTAAAAAACGCGTGCGCATCTCATCAGAATCGCCAAGTTCATGAAAGCCATTGGCAAGCTCAAGTCCCTGCCAGTAAATCTCGAAACGTGCGCCAACATAAAAACCATCATCCAACTTAGTTTGCGCTAACGCCGCTTGGGAGGCTGGATAGTTATAAACTACCGTTAAGCTATTTAGTTCAAGCTTAGGCTCTATAATGTGAGAGATGATAATATCTAAATACTCATCTTTATCATAAGCAATAAAATCAATATCAATATTATGTAAGCTAATACACTCTTGGAGTTCCGCAAGACTTGCAAGCATGGGGTCAATATTTATCGTATCTAAAAATAAATCCCTATATTTAATTTTAGTAACTTTTTCAATACTTATAGATATTACATCAACATTTAATAATTGCGCAGCTGCTCTAGTTTGAGTATACAGTGTGTTAATTAACTCTATGGTTTCGTTGATCATAGAATCTAAAGAATAATCTGGTTGATACCATTCTAAAAGAGTGAACTCAGGATTATGCCGCGCTCCACATTCTCCATCCCTAAATACTTTGGCTAATGAATAAATAGCGCCACTTCCTTGCGCTAATAAGCGTTTCATCGCAAATTCTGGAGAAGTATTTAAATAAAACTCTTGCTGATAATACGGGCCTGGTCCATGATATTGTGTAGAAAAACTCAGCAGAGCAGGATCAGGATTACCAGAATTGGAAAGCATAGGTGTTTCAACTTCTAAAACTGACTTTAAACTAAAAAACTCTCTAATATATTTATTTATAAGAGCTCTAAATTTAAGTTGCTTAAGATAAAAATCTTCTGATTGTATTATCTTAATTTCCTGAATAGCCTGCATTGCCTTAATCCATTATTTATTTTTACGCGTTAATAACCAGAATGTTGTTTGCGCTTGCGTGAGGCAAGTCTTGGTATTACCACTAGACCTAAAAATATCCCTAAAATAAAGATGCTCGCTCCCGTGATTTGCTCGCGTGATTTAACATCATCACGCAAACGTTGATTATCAATATTAGCTTGCTGTAAACGCTGTTTTAAATCAGCAGTTGTTACGGTTAATTGCTTGTTTTGATCAAGTATTTCAAGTGCATTAGAGCTAACTCGCTTAATACCAGCAAGCTCTTCATCTTGAGTTTGACTTTTTTGCGCGAAATTATCTATAGCTGTGCGGAGCTGCGCCTCTATATCATTCGCTTTTTTTAAATTTTCTTCCAATTCAACTATTTTTAAGCGGCTCGGTTCGTAACGCTCTTTAGCCTCAGCAAGATAATTACGCGCCGAAGGTTCATTCGTTAAATGGCGCGTAAGCACCCAACCTTGATAGCCATTATCAGAGCTAACTAGAGAATATCCTGTTGATTTATTTTCTTCTAAAACTTTTACTTTTAAACCACTTTTTAAACTTCGAGTAATTTTAAAGCGATCTGATGATCCTGCACGTGCTGGTGTTTCAAGTTCATCACTAATATATCTTGTGCTTTGTGCAAAGCTTGGCAAGGCACAAGAACAACCCAAAAGTGCTAATAAAATTATTTTTTTCATGAGTAAATTAAATCCCGATTTTAATGTTTAAGCCAATTTTTAAGCCAATTATAAATGGTAGTGTAGTAATGTAAATGATATTTTTTAAAATTATGTTCCTGAAAAATTATTTGGGGTGAATTCTATAAATTAGATTTTTCAAGGCTTGCTATCATTTTAATAATATCGCGTAACGCAGAAAAAGCAATTTATAGATGTGTCCTTGAGAATTCTTGGTGCGCTTCGAGCTCATCTGCACTAGCATGGATGATATGTATATTTAAATCCTGTAAGCATACCATTCCAACATTTAAATTATCCATACTTTGGGGCTTAGCATCATCAAGCATTAAGCTATATTGTCCCCCCGTCATGGTTAAATATACTTCCGTAAGGAGCTGTGCATCTAATAAAGCACCGTGAAGAGTACGCTTAGTATTATCAATGCTATAGGCGCGGCACAATGCATCAAGCGAGTTTCTTTGCCCAGGTCTTAGCTCTTTTGCGATAGCTAGGGTATCAATTACCCTAAACTTAGGAGTGATTATATCCATCCCAATGCGCAGATATTCAGCATCTAAAAAACCCATATCAAATTTAGAATTATGTGCGATAAGCTCAGCATCTTGAATATATTCTAAAAAGCTCTCCGCAATATCTTTAAACAAGGGTTTATCACTTAAAAAATCAGCAGAAAGTCCATGAACTTTAAAAGCTCCATCAGGCATATCGCGCTCAGGATTTAGATAAACATGAAAATTATTGCCTGTTTGAGCTCTATCAATTAATTCGATACAGCCAATTTCAACAATGCGATCCCCCGTATCTGGAGATATTCCTGTTGTTTCTGTATCAAATATAATCTGTCTACTCATTGTTATCCTCTATTATTCTCTAAATTATCACGGTTTAAATTATATCTTAATCTACTAAAGAAAATTTAGTATTACTATCTTTATTAATAATCGCTGCACGCGCGAGCGCATCTGCTCTTTCATTATCAACATGCCCCGTATGTCCCTTAATCCATTGCCATTTTACAAGTTCATGCACGGCTAAGGCATTATTTAACTGAATCCATAAATTTTGATTTTTAACAGGCTGATTGCTCGCCGTTTTCCAGCCTTTTTTAAGCCAATTAGCCATCCATTTAGTTGCCCCGTCAAGCACATATTTAGAGTCAGTTATAATTGTAATCTTGCGATTACGCTCTAAAGCATTGAGCCCTGCAATAACCGCCATTAGCTCCATTTGATTATTTGTTGTTTGAGGCGCATAGCCAAATAAGGTTTTTTCATGCTCACCACAGCGAATAATTGCTCCAAATCCGCCAGGGCCTGGATTACCAGAACAAGCGCCATCTGTAATTAGTAACACCGCTGCTTGAGTTG
>BHEQ01000002.1 GCA_003864535.1 Gammaproteobacteria bacterium | reverse complement strand
ATTAAAGATGTAGCATATAAAAATAAATATATTAAGTCTGCTGAGCAGTTACTAAAGATGTAATCACGAGTGAATAATCATAACTTGATTATTATGCTCACATTTTTTAAGTGATTTTATACAGCTGCTTTAAATCATTCCACAAGCTCTTTTTAAGCAGAGGCTGAGCTAAGACTAAGTAGGGTGAAATAGTCTCTATCACGGTGCAATGTTCTGGGATATTAGCGTTTTTTATACGGGCTATCTGATCATCTTGCAGACCCATCAAAATAATAGCTTTAGGCTTGATTAAATTAATCTGGGCTTGTAAATAAAGTATGCAGTCATCTGCATTAATCTCAGGTGCTAATTTGCATTTATAGTAATGGCTTGTAAAAACATCTTGTTCTTTAATTTTAAGAGCCGCTAAAAAAGATGCTAAAAATTTATTCATAGGACCTGCAAAAACAGTTCCTTCAAAATTCTCTTCCCGAGTTAAGTTTTCGATAATAAATAAATATTTTGCGGTATATTCACCCTTACCAAAAATAGGATAAATCCGCGTTTTGGATAATTCACAGGCATCACAATGCTGAACCATCTCGCGTAATTTAACCCATTTATCAAGGTGATTGCTAGATGCTTGCTCTAAAAGATTAAGGCTACTTTGAATATTTGTAATTCGAGGTGCATTAAATTGAAGTACGCTTGGAGCTGCTTGTTTATTCGTGCCTAATTTTGACGTAGGCTTAATATTTAAGTTAGTTTTAAGGCTAGATTGATCAATCTTAGATTGACTTTGCTTAGACTGACTTAGCTTAGATGGTGCGGGAAGAGCATGCGGATCAATGTAATCGCGATCAACCCACACGCTTATTCCTAATGCTTTTAAATAGCTATTTTGCATGATAAATTAAAAAATTGGCTTAGCGCGACGTTTTCTGCGCACAAACCAAAAGATAGGCCCCGATATTCCATATAATAAAGCGGTAATAAAGAGTGTTTTGGCTAAATCTAAAAATAAAAATCCTGCAAAAACAACTACGACAATCATCGCAAAAAAGTTAACTTTTTTCCCAGTGTGCATAGATTTAAAACTATAAAAAAGAGTATTAGAAACCATCATTAACCCTGCATAAAGTGTTAATAATAAGGCGAGCCAATAAACATCAGGACCTTCTATATCTCGGCGGATACAAACCCAGACAAATCCTATGACTATTGCCGCTGCTGCAGGACTTGGGAGACCCATAAAAAAGCGCTTATCAATACTTCCGATAGAAACATTAAAACGGGCAAGTCTTAATGCCGCACATGCTGTATATATAAATGCCACAAACCAGCCTAAACGTGCAACCACAGATGCTTGCTGAAGAGCGTTATGATCTTTAAATGCCCAAAGATAAATAATTAAGGCAGGAGCTAATCCAAAAGATACCATATCGGCTAAAGAATCATATTGCTCTCCAAATTCACTTTGAGTATTAGTCCAGCGTGCAACGCGCCCATCTAAACCGTCTAGAATCATCGCAAGAAAAATAATGAAGCATGATCTTTCAAAATGACCATCAAGAGCCATTAAAATTGCTGCAAAGGCACACATTAAAGCGGCTGTCGTAAATAAATTAGGCAGTATATAAATACTGCGCCTTGGGCGTTTAGCAACCATTTTACTTGACATAATAATTCCTTAATTAATAGATTAAAGGGCACATCTACAAACGGCTTTTAGCATAAACAATACAACGTTTAGCATAAAAGCTTGGATTATAAAGCATATCAACGCTTAATAGAACCGCTACGTGTCAAGCGAGTATAATAATGATGCAAACCTTGTGCATTTAAACCAATGTCTAAGCTAAATATGGCGCGAATATCTTCTTGAGTAAGCTTAAGATTAAGTTTGGCAAGATCATCAAATAACAAATTCCATAAAGCTAGTTCAATTGCGATAATCTCACCTTTGCACTCTAGAGTAATTTGCGCATATTCCAGAATAATTTCTTTAAATCTATTAATAACGCATCTTGGAGTTGTGTGTAAGTTGATAACTCCAAAATGAGCTAGAGCTATTTTTAATGGTCTAAGCTGCATTATATTATTAATTGTTTGAATCATTTGGGCTGGGTCAAATTGGCTTGGCGAAGTTGTTGGCAAGATAAATGCCTGCCCATTAATATTGCAAGAAGAATTGCAAGAAGAAGTAGCTTAAGCCAAAAGAATCTGCTGCTAAAACAGTACGAGTTTCCCTATCAAAAAGCACATAATGATGTAAGGCGTGCCCTTGTGAATCAAGTAGTTTTAATTTTTTTGTGCCAAGCACAATATCATTCTCAAAATCTGCGGTAATTAAATGCTCTGGACTAATAGGTAGCAAAATGCCAAAAGCTTCCTCTAAGGCATCTATTCCTCCATATATTGCGGCAGATGCTTGGATGAGTTTTTCAGGATTCTCGCAATGGCTCAAAGCTCTTGGGTGAGCGATAACTTTTGCATTAACACAATGCTTTAAGAGATAAGCCGTCCCTGCAAAGTGATCCAAATGAACATGGCTTACAAAAATATATTGGACTTGCTCAGGCTTATAATTAAGCTGTTCCAGAGCTTTTAAGAAATAGGGGACACTGTAGCTTGCACCACTATCAAAAAATGCCACGGCAGATTCAGATTCAATTAAATAAGCCGCTGTTGCTCCTTGTTTATTCCCCATATGTGTATCAATTAAATATATACCTTCCTCAATTTGAATTGCATTTACATTTTCTTGATTCATTTTAAATCCTCCATAGATTCTAAATTTATAATTATTATTTTAATTATTATAGAGCTCGACATAGAAAAATATTGAAAAAAAAATTTTATTTAATTCTTACTTGAAGTTTATGATATTTCATGACGCATAATTAGGGCAGACACACAGGTCTGCCCCTACTTTTTTCACCATGGCTATGGGCGTACTCTTAGTGTAATCTTAATGCGCTTCATGTAAATCTAAGCTTAATTCATTGGTTTTATTATCCAATATTTGAGAGTGTGAGTGTAGATCGCTAGGATCTGGAGTTGCTACACCTCTTAAGGATATTTTAGCTTCAATCTCAACTTGAGCTAAATCAACAATTCCTTTTGATGAGACCATCATTTTATCTTCATCAGAAAGCTCAACCTCAAATGGAAATAAATCAGGTACAGCTAGTTGTTTGGCAAGAATTGGAGCACCTGCTTGCCCTGGAATTCTCGCGAAAACATAGAGTTTTGCATTCGGATATTCCTCTTTATCAATGACTAATTCAGAGGTTAACCTAACATTAATAACGCGCTGTTTCAGAGGATTGTTAAGTTGTGCTTCAAGCTTGCTAATCTTCTCTTCAATATAGAGTAGCATTTCGCTATTTTGCGGGTAAGATTTTTGCAAAGCCTTCCAAATTCCTAAGGCTTTTGTAAAATCACCAGATTGAAACAAGGCATCTGCATAATATAAATAAACATCAAGATTATTTGGATCTAATTTTAACATGCGCCCAAAGTAATTCTCGCTTTCAGGGCTTAATTGATTTTTATTTCTAGTTAAACTAATTTGGGCAAGAATGCTTAAGGTATCAAAGTCATCTTGCTTTAAGGCTAAGGCTTTCTCATAGGTATCTTGTGCAAAATCATAGGCATCAATATAAAGATAGAGTTTTGCGAGGATTGATACTTCAAAAAAATCAGTAAATCCAGCTTGCGCTTGCATATTTTGAAATACAAGTAATGCTATTATATAATTATTTAGCATTTGATCTGGAATGCTTAATTGTTCAAGATTTGCATCAATAGAAATCTTATTAGATTTTAAAGTGGCAAGCCATTTGGTGATTATAGGAGTAAATAAAGCTTTAGATTTATCAAAATCAGTATTTAAATGTGCCTGTTTGGCGAGGCTCTTATCATCTTTTTGGAAGAATTTCCCGGATGGATTTGGGAGATAATTATTATAAAAATAAGATCCTGTAACCCCAATTGGGATGATTATGAAAAGTAAAACTAGAATATAATAATTTTGGGTACGGAATGATGTTTCTTTTTTTATATCTTTGGTTTGATTTATTAAATCTCGACTTAATAGAGTCAGACGCTCATCAAATTGGTTTTGGTCAATAATCTTTTGCGCTAATTCTTCAGTTAAGCTTACTTTTTGTTGCAAGAAATCATCTTTAAATTGTGCTGTATCAAGATCTTGTTGCGCTGATTTAGTTTCGGTCACAAGCGGACCTTTTGCACATACAAAAATAAGAAATGTGATTGCAATTAGTATTAGAGCAAAAAAAATCATGGTTGTCATAAAGGTTCTCGATAGTTAGTTTTATTTAAATTATATTTATATTTATATCTAATATATTTATTTTAGTAAATCATTTAGTGCTTTTAATTCATTAGCTGTTAATGGGCTTATAGATGGTTGATGCTTGCTTAGTTTGTTCGCTTTTTTACGTAGCACAATAATTACAAGGATAATTAAAAAGCCGAAGATAAAAGGACCAAACCATAATATATAGGTTAAAGGGCGGATAGGTGGACGATATGTTACAAAATCACCATAGCGTTCAACCATAAAATTCATAATCTCACTATCTGAGCGTCCATCATTAATCATGCTATAAACACGATCTTTTAAATCCTTTGAAAGTGGTGCATTAGAATCAGCAATATTTTGGTTTTGGCATTTAGGGCAACGCAATTCTGCACTTAATTGTTGAAAACGTAGCTCATCTTGTGGACGCTCAAATACGTAAGGATCAATAGCCGCTAAGCTTATTGTATGGATAAATATGGTTAGCAGTATTATTATTTTTGTATATATTTTTATACAAGATTTCATCATTCTTCCTTTAATATTTATGATTTATTTTTTTGTTCATAATGGTTAAAAATAGTCGCAAAAATTGAACCGCTAATATTGTGCCAAACACTAAAAAGAGCTCCAGGCACGGCGGCTAAAGGTGAGAAATACGCAAGCGCAAGAGATGCGGCAAGTCCGCTATTTTGCATACCAACTTCTATGGCAATTGTTTTACGCTGGGCTAAATTTAAGCCTGTATATTTCGCTAGATAATAGCCAATTAAAAAACCTAAGCTATTATGAAGAACGATTAATATCATGAGAATAAAGCCTACTTCTTTTATTTTTAATTGATTTAGTCCTACAATAATTGCCACAATTAACACAATGCCTGCCACAGAAAATAAAGGCAGAATTGGAGTGAGCGTGTCTAGTTTTTTATTCCCAAAAATCATACGGATAGTACTCCCTAAGATAATAGGAATAAGCATGATATTGACTATGGATTTCATCATTGAAAAAAACTGAATATCAATATTTTCATTTGTAATTATTTGTAACAAGAAAGGGGTTGCGATTGGGGCTAATAATGTGGTTACACTCGTAATAGTTACACTTAAAGCAAGATCTCCTTTGGCAATAAAGGTAATAACATTGCTCGCAGTACCGCCAGGGCAACAGCCAACTAATAAAATACCTATAGTAAGCATTGGATCAAGATTAAAAATTTGGGTTAGACCTAAAGCCACCAGAGGCATAATTATAAATTGCCCCAAAACACCAATTGCAACTTGTTTGGGCTGCTTAATTATTCCATTAAAATCAGAGAGCTTTAGTGTAAGCCCCATAGTGAACATGATCATACCCAAAAGATAGTTAACATATCCTTTTAGACCTATAAAAATTTCAGGAAAAATAAATCCAGTTAAAGCAAAAGCAAGAATCCAATATGCGAAACTGCGCTCAATAAAGCGTGCACATTTTATTAATATTTGCATTATTCACCCGGACCTTTTTTGGGAGTGGGCTTACCAAATAAAAACATATTAGGATTTTTACTCGCATTATCAGCAATTGATTTAATGCTGTGTAATGTTTTTTGCAGCTCAGCTAATGCACTATTTAAGAGTGGGATAGTTTCTCTTAAGCGTCTGTCATTGCTATTTGCAAATTTAGTCCAGCTTGTGCCTGTTTTAGAAAGATCAATAGCAAGTTTATCATAATAATCAGTAGTTTCTATAAATTTATCAATACCTACTTTTAAATGTGCAAAAGCTCCATCAACACCTGAAAGAGATTTATCTGCGCTAATTAAAATATTTTCCAGAGGATTTTTTATTGCGTTGGTTAAATCTGAAATATTGTTCAGGGCAACGCTAAAGTCACCAGTGCTTTGGGCTAAATCACCAGTTATTTTTTCTACATTTTTAAGTATATTCGTGACTGATCCTGCATTTTCAATACTTAAAAATAACGCAGCATTACTATTTAGCACCACTAATTGCCCTGCAATTTGATTAAAAGCATCATCAAGACGTTTCGCAAGTGAAGGACCATTTGCAATAATAGGTATATCATCTTTACTAACAGAGAGTAAGCTTGCAGCTTCTGCGGTGCCACCTTTTAATTCAATACTTACAAGTCCTGTAATTCCACGTGCAACTAGAACTGCTTGGGTATCTGTTTTAATTGGGATAGTATCTTCAATATTCACTCCAATTTTAACAAAGCGCGGGTCTTTTAAATCCAATTGTAAAGAGATTACTTTACCGACCTCAACACCTTTATAATCTACGGGAGAATTTAAAGATAATCCAGAAACGGTCTCTTCAGTAATAATTTGGTAATGCTGATAACTCTTATTTTCAGTACCAATACTTAACCAAACAATGACTGATACCAGTGCAAGTGAGAGGAGAATGACAAATACGCCCACACGCGTATAATTATATTTATTTTCCATGAGATGCTCCAGCAGCCCGCCCACGCGGACCTTCAAAATAATGTTGAATTAAAGGGTGAGAATTTTTCATTAGATCGCGCATAGGCTCATAAGCAATCAAATGCTTATCTCCTAAAAAAGCGACTCTATCTGTAGTTGCCCATAAAGAATCTAAATCATGGGTAACCATAACAATTGTTAGACCTAAAGATGTTTTAAGTTGCACCATAAGCTCATCAAATGCTGAAGCTGAGACAGGATCTAAACCAGCGGTCGGTTCATCTAAAAATAAAAGCTCAGGGTCAAGGGCTAAAGCACGCGCAAGGCCTGCACGCTTAAGCATTCCACCTGATAATTGGCGTGGATATTTATGTGCAGCTTCAGCAGGCAATCCTGCTAAAGCAATCTTAAGCTCAGCTAATTTAACCATTTCAAGCATAGGTAGATCAAAATATTCTTTTAAAGGAACAATAATATTTTCCATAACTGTTAAAGAGCTAAATAAGGCAGCACCTTGAAAAAGCATTCCAAAGCGTTTTCTTAAATGACTCTGGGATGAGTTTTTGCCCCATAATGGCTGTCCAAATAAATAAACCTGACCTGAAGTTGGTGCTTGGAGCATGATAATAGTTTTTAAAAGTGTAGTTTTACCTGAACCTGAACCGCCAACTAAAGCAATCATCTCACCTTTTGTGACATCTAGATTAAGATCTTCGTGGACACTAAGTGTGCCAAAGCTATTGTAAAGTGACTCTATCTTAATTACAGGAGTATTTACAGAATTAATTAACTCTTTAGTCACAGAATTATCCAATGGAGTATTTATAGCGTTGTTATTCATAATATCTCCATTATTTAGATTGGTACATTACGGGTTAATATAGAAAATACAGCATCAACAATAATTACCAGAAAAATAGAATGAACGACAGCTGTGGTAGTTTGTTTGCCGACACTATCTGCGCCACCTTTGACTTGAAAGCCCTGATAACATCCCGTTAACGCAATTATAATTGCAAAAATAAAAGCTTTACTAATACCAATAAGAAAAGAAGCAACTCCCATTATTTGAGGGATACGGTGAATAAAATCAGTAAAAGAAACATCCAAATATATATTTGCTAAAACCATACCCCCAAAAATCCCAAAGATATCTGCAAATAATGTTAACAATGGCAAAGCAATCATCATCGCGAGCATTTTAGGTAGGACTAATTGGTGGATTGGGCTGATTCCAATAGTTTTTAAGGCATCAATCTCTTCATTAACGCTCATTGTTCCGATTTGGGCGGCAAAAGCTGAACCTGTGCGCCCAGCTACAATAATTGCAGTAATGAGCGGAGCCATTTCTCGGAGCATTGAAATTGAGATAACCTCGACAATAAAGATATTGGCTCCATAAGTTTTAAGCAAAGCTCCTCCTTGATAAGCGAGCACTACTCCTATCAGAAAGTTAAGTAAACCTACAATTGGTAGGGCATCAACCCCAGCTGTTTGGATATTTGCTCCAAAGGCTTGCCAGCGGATCGTCCATGGTTTTAGAATTACAGAAAATAAGGTTAATGAAACCTCACCAATAAAGCCGATAAAGCTTACTATTTGTAAGTAAAGCGCGGTGCTTGCACGTCCAATAGTTTCAATAATTCCTTCAACATGGGGATCTTCTTGGGCAGGAGTATGATCTTGCATACGCTCTGCAATTAAATCCAGCAGTGCTTGATGGGTGACGCTAAAGCCTGTTACTTCTGTTGCAGTTTTAGAAGCATTCAGATCTTTTATCCAGTTAAGCAGGCAATAACCACCACTAGTATCAAGAGATGCGATACCTTCCACATTAATTTTTATAGATTTATTGACATAGTCTTTAAGTTCTATTTTTTTTATAAGAGCATTTATTTGGTTTAAATTTTTTAAAACCCAATCGCCACTTAGTGAAATTTGATTGCCAGTTAGATTAATCATCATAATATTAGTTTAAATTCTTATTAGGGGTTTGCGCTTGTGCTTGCATATGCCGTGGTAAAGCTTGCTGTGTTTGTGCATAGCTTGCTGATTGAATTTGATTATTAGATTTGATTGGATTATTGGGTTGAATCTGATTAGTAATCACAGGTATTATTGCAGCTTGTTTGTTTAAATAAATATTAATACCAGAATTTCTAAATTCAAACGGCTGATACACACAAGGGATTTTTGTGCTCATTCCGCCTGTACCATGCACAATTATATTCCCGAAATTCATAAATCTTCCAATTAAATTTTGGGAAACATCAAAAGCATCAATTTGTTGATTAGGAATCTCAACCGTTCTTAAACGAATTAGACCAGTTTGGACTAAAAAACGTTGCTCAGTTTGGAGTAAGTTAGTTGTAAAATAAGTAACGCAAGCTCGATAAACTAAAAATAGACCATAACTCATTAGAACCCAACTAAGCCAACGCCTTGGTTGGAGGCGAATACTTTCTAAAAAAGTAGTTGCTTGATCAGGAATATAATCAAGACTTAGGATGCTATATTTTGAGGGTAGCATTGTATTAATCTTGTTAAAAATACTAAAAATAATATCGACAATACTAGAGCCACGCCCAGCGGTGAGCCAAAAATAAACCCCAATTAATAAAATAAAACTAGGGATAACAAAAATCCAATTATGAATATGCGCTTTAGCAATAATGCTTTCTTTTGGGCTTAGGAGTTCATCCACAGTGTTAAACATTTTTTATCCTTGTTAAACATTATTGTTAAATGTTATTGTTAAATATAAGCATCAAATATAATGATTAAGTATCATAATTGAATATTATCGTTAAATATCATCAGTGTATTTATATCTGTTATTCTAAAGAGCACATCTATTAGTTCTTTTAATAATAAAGAAGAACTATTTAAATTTGCTCTTTAAGCTAATGTATACATTGTTCCATTTTTTTTAGAAATGGGTTAGGGAAAGGCTAGGTTGCATGTAAAAATAAACATGCTAATTCTACGCAAGTTACGAAAAATCTAATTTATAGAAGTCCCCTCAACTTATGTAGCGGTCAATTTTAAGAGAAAGTGTATCATTAATCTAGTGATTTTAAAATTAAGCAATAATAAAAACCGTCCATTTTTTGTGGATAGTTTAAATAATCAGCACTAGGCTCATCAATAGCAATCGGTAAAATTTGTAATCCGTGCAGTTGAGCTATACCAAAGTCGGTCTTGATTGGAATTTCTTGTGCATCAGTTACATCTGCAAAAAAATCCTGCATTTGTGCCTCATTTTCAGCTTTGAGACTTGAACAAGTGGCATAAAGTAAACGCCCGCCAGGTTTGAGTAAGTTCCAGCAATGGCGCAATATTCTTGCTTGTAACTGAACTAAGGGGACAATATCCGCAGCTTGGCGGAGGCGTTTAATATCAGGGTGGCGATGTAAAATTCCAGTACCTGAGCATGGTGCATCTAATAAAATTGCATCAAACAAATCATTTTTTGGCGCGTAATTTAAAATGTCCTCACTAACTAGTTTGATATTTAAGTTTTTATTTATCTCATTACTTATAAAATCATCTGTATGATTGTTATTATCATTATTTTTATCATTATTTCCATCTAATCCAAAAATGCGATTTAAATTATCTTGAACTTGAGTTAAGCGTTTAGCACTTACATCTAATGCGATCATTTTACGCGGTTTTGCTATCTCTAAAATATGCCCAGTTTTACCGCCAGGAGCTGCGCAAGCATCTAAAATATTTTCATTATCACAAGGATTTAATAAAAGTGTCGCAAATTGGGCTGAGGCATCTTGAACTGAGATCATACCTGTTTTGAAAAATGGGAGAGAGTTCACTCCCATTGGCTCTTTAAGCACAATTGCACTTTTAACAAATTGATGCGGATAGGCATCAATATTATGTTCTTTTAATATCTGTAAATAAGCCTCACGCGTGGTTTGGCTTAAGTTAACGCGTAAGCTCATAACAGGATGTGTTTGATAATATACGCTCATTTGCTGCGCATGTTTAGGGAAATCTTGGCTAAATTTAGCCCACAACCAATTAGGCAAATTAACACGCCCAAGATGAGTGTTTACGCTCGGGAGTCCATCACGTAAAATATTTCTTAAAATCCCATTACACAGCCCTATTGCCCATGTTTTTTGGCGTTGCTTTATCGTTTCTACCCATAAATTAACACAAGCATGATCTTGGGTGCGCATTGAGGTTGCTTCAAAAATCGCTAAAATTAAAGTTGCCAAAACAATGCTTTCAGATGCTTTAATGGGCTTATGCATCATCTGATTAAGCCTATCATTAAGCGCTTCATATTCTCTTAATGCACCATACAATAAAAACTGGGTAAAACGTTTATCAGCATCATTAAGCTTTGCGCTAAGTGGCTCAAAACATTCAGATAAAGAACGTCCATGCTCAATGGCATCTAGAATTTCAGCGGCGATAAACCGTGGTTGATGCGCATATTTTTCAAATTGAGTTTGGGATTTAAACGGAGATTTAGATTTGCCCACATTAGCAGCATTTACAGCATTAGATTTAGCGTAATTGCGCGAGTATGGATCACTACGTTTAGCTAGATTACTTTTAGGAGCATCTTTTTTGGAATCATCTTGTTTAGATAATTGTTTATCAGATCTAGCCCAGCTTGAATTTGAGTTTGAGCTTGATTTAGATTGCGTATTCTCGTTTGCATCTTTTTTATATTTATCTTGTATAAAATTAGGATTGCGCGGTTTAACACTAATTACCGTTTGAGGTTTAGCTGCTTTTTCCAGAGCTAAACGCTCGGAGAGTTTTAACTTGGAAAGTTTCAACTCGGAGAGTTTTAAATTTGAAGTCACGATAATATCCACGATTGTTTAGGCATATTTAGTATAAATTGCTGGGATTGAAGGCGTTTTTTACCAGCTTGTTGAAGCTCTAAAATCTCTAACCAAGCATCAATAGTCTTCACGAATAATCTTTTTTGAAGAACAACTAAGTTACCTGTTAAAAGTAAATGGCTTAAAGTAAGTTCATTTAATGTTTGGGTTAATTGATTATCTATACTTATAGCTTGCCATATTTTTAATGTTTCACTATTTAAACAAGTGCTTAAGTTATCATTTAAATCGCCATTTAAATCAACATTTAAATTATTATTACTGCGGGTTAATCTACAAGTTGCACCAAGATTAAAACCCATAATATGTTGCTGAATTTCTAAAGCGGTTTGATCCCATTTAATTGGGCTTTCACTTTTTTCAATTTTATGTGCATAAGTAATTCCAGTTTCACTCTGGATTTTCGGGATTATTTTTTGTGCAAGAATATTAGGCAATGTTTTTATAAGTAACTGCGCACCGATTTTAGCAAGCTCTGCAAATAAAATTGAACTGGTATAGGTTTTTAAAATAGGCAGAGCCTCACTTGCAAAAACGGCACCTGTATCTAAGCCTTTATCCATTTGCATAATACAGACACCCGTGGTTTTATCACCCGCTAAAATAGCGCGTTGAATTGGAGCAGCTCCACGCCAACGCGGTAATAATGATGCGTGAATATTGATACAACCTAGGCGCGGCGCATTTAAAATAATATTTGGCAAAATCAAACCATAGGCAACGACGATCATTAAATCAGCTTGGAGTTCTTGCAATATTTTTTGATCATCCAATTGCTTAAAATTTTGTGGCTGAAAAATAGGCAGATTATGCAATAAAGCTGCTTGTTTAACCGCACTTGGCATGAGTTTATTGCCGCGCCCACGTGGTCGATCAGGCTGGGTATAGACTGCTACAATTTCATAATCTTTATTTGCGGCAACTAGCGCATTAAGCGCAGTTACAGAAAAATCAGGCGTTCCTGCAAAAATAATTCTAGTTTTTTTAAAGTTCATCTTGCTCTTCCATTTCTTTTTCTTTTTGGAGCTTTTTCATCTTCACAATAAGGCGTTCTCGTTTTAAAGGGGATAAATAATCAATATAAACTTTACCTTCAAGATGATCAACTTCATGTTGAATACAGCGTGCTAAAAAGAACTCTGCCTCAAAAGAAATTGGTTCGCCGTTAATATTTTGGGCATCAACACGAATATGTGTATAGCGTGAAATAGGTCCTGCGCGCATTTCAGGGATCGATAAACAGCCTTCCTCAAGATCTTCAATCTCATCAGAAAGAGGTGTAATCACAGGATTAATTAACGCAAGCGGCTCATTGCGCTCATCAGAACAATCTACAACCACGATGCGTTTTAAGATATTAACTTGGTTGGCGGCAAGCCCTACGCCATCTTCGGCATACATCGTTTCAATCATATCATTTACAAATTGCTCAAGCTCTGCATTAAACTTAGTTACAAGCTTAGCAATCTTTTTTAAAGTAGGGTGGGGGATTGTAATAATCTTTAAAACTGACATAAAAGCTCTCTAAATTTTTTTACCAAAATAATTAAACTATAATAATCAAACTACAATAATAAATAAAATAAAAATATTTGAAAAAGTGTTTGAAATATGACTAATAATCATAACATTAATTGGTTTGTATGCAAAATTTAGTTTATGCATAAATAACATAAATAAACTATAAATACATAGAGTGCTTTAATTTATAGATTTCATAAAGTTATAGCATGGCTATTTCTGATATATTTTTTAAACGAATTCTTTTAAATTATAGTAAATCTATTTATATTAGTATATTATGTGAGGGTTTAGTAGGATACCCTGTTTAATTTCATAAGCTTTTTCATAACATTAAGTAAAATAGAGGATTAATAATGAATATTAATAAGTTTGCATTAAGTTCAATAGTGGTTGTTGCATTATTAAGCGCATGCGCATCAAATTCCACAAATAATAATACTAGCAATGCTGATAGCAACAATACAGCAGAAACTGTAGCTAGTAATCAACTTAATCTGCGTAATGACGCTCCTCAATCTTATGTGGTCAAATCAGGTGATACTTTATGGAGCATCTCCGCAAAGTTTTTAAATTCACCGTGGCAGTGGAAGAGCCTTTGGAAGGCTAATCCTAATATTAAAAATCCTCATCGTATCTATCCAGGTGATTCCCTGCAATTAGTGAATGGGCAATTAAGTATAAAAAGCCGCAGCCAAGGCATTCAAACAGTTAAACTAAGTCCTGGGGTTAGGCAACTGCCGATTGACCTAGGCATTCCTGTGGTGAGCTATCAATTAGTTGAATCAACACTTACACGATCAATTATAACCGATGCCAAGACAATTGCGAATGCGCCGTATGTTCTTGCCAATGAAGATAGTGCGATCCAAGGCGTTACCAATAAACGTATTTACATAAAAGGTGCGGTACAAGCTGGAGCTGTATATGATGTATTTCGTCAATATCAAGCTCATAAAAATATTGGCATTGAAATTGTACGTGTAGGTCAAGTTACAGTTGAGCGCGCCAAAGATGGTAATGCAGCGCCATCTTCTGCATTTATTACAATCTTGGATTATTCTGGGGTTCTTGTTGGTGATATTTTAATTCCAAAATCTAAAGACAGTGGCATTCCTAACTTATATTTTTATCCAGAACCTGCGCCACGTGGCATGAGAGCTACAATTATTAGTGCACCTAGAACCCTAAATGCTGTAGGTTCTGGTCAAACTATATTAATCAATAAAGGCTCTGCAGATGGTGTTAAACCAGGATTTGCATTTGTCGCAGAATCTAGGGTGAGAACCGCAACCGACCCAAGAACAGGGCAACGCATTACTCTTCCAAGTGAAGCAGTTGGTACGATTATGGTGTATAAAACTTTTGAACATGCAAGCTATGCTTTGGTCATGACATCTCCTGATCCTATTTATATTGGCACAACTGTCTCTGCACCAAAAGATGCACGCTAAAGGGCACATCTATGTATGCTTTTTCTTCGCTACGCGACATTATTAAAATGCTCATTTACCTCAGTAAACTGCTCTTTTAATAATATCGCAAGCCTTGAAAAATCTAATTCATAGAATCCCCTAAAGAAAAACTTCTTAAACTTATTTTTTATTATTGATACAAAAATGCCCTTAAAACTTCAAGGGCTTTTTTTGTTTTTAATATAAAGCATAATCCTAATTATAAAGCTGCTGTATAAATTATCGCACTTTCTTCAAGCCCAATATCGCTATGCTCGCCTAATTTAGTTAAGCCATGTTCTTTAAGTTTCTCAATAAATGAAGGAATACTGCTTGCGTCAATTTTATAATCTGATAGGTGAGTTAAAATCCCCATTTGCTGGAAAAAATTCTCTGTAGCACAAATTGCTTTTTCAATTTTCTCAGCGTCAGATCCTTCATTAATTCCCCAAACTCGCTGCGCATATTGCAATAGTTTCTCATGTTTTTGAGTCTTTTTAATCCGCAATAATGCAGGTAGAATTATGGCTAATGTTTGAGCATGATCAAGCCCGTGTAAGGCGGTAATTTCATGCCCGAGCATATGCGTTGCCCAATCTCCTGGAACACCAGCACCAATCAATCCATTTAATGCCATAGTTGCACTCCACATAATATTGGCGCGCACGGAATAATTTTTTGGATCGTGTAAAGCTTTAGGGCCTTCTTCTATCAAGGTTAATAATAAGCCTTCCGCAAAGCGATCTTGGACTTTAGCTCCAACTGGGTAGGTTAAATATTGCTCTGTTGTATGAACAAAAGCATCGACCACGCCATTAGCTACTTGATGCGCAGGTAGGCTATAAGTTGTAGTTGGATCTAAAATTGCAAAACGCGGTAGAACATGGGGTGAATGAAATGCTTGCTTATCTCCTGTTTCAATGCGCGTAATCACCGCTCCTGCGTTCATCTCAGATCCTGTCGCAGGCAAAGTTAAAACGCTACCAAGTGCTAAGGCACTTTTAATAACAGAGCTATCTTTAATAATATCCCAAGCATCACCTTTATAACATGCAGCTGCAGCAATAAACTTAGTCCCATCAAGCACGGAGCCACCACCAACTGCAAGTAAAAAGTCAATTTTATGTGCATGAACATAAGTAACTGCTTTGAGAAGTGTTGTGTACTGTGGGTTAGGTTCAATCCCACCAAATTCAAAAATAGTATGATCTTTTAAAGCAGCATTAACCTGCTCAAGAACTCCATTTTTCTTGATGCTACCACCACCGTAAGTGATTAAAATACGCGCATCTTTTGGAATAATATCTTTTAGATTTGCAATTTGCCCTTCACCAAATAAAACTTTTGTTGCAAGATGTAAGCTAAAATTTTTCATATAAATAATCCTATTATTAAAATTAACAAATAATTGAAAAAGGTTTGTATATCTTTGGCATATCCTCGGTATATATTTTGTTGATTATTGGTGATAATTTATTTTTTATTTGATTTAGCAAGCTCATCAAGAGTGCTTAAAAATTCCATTTTTTGCGCTATTTTTATTTCAAGACCACGATCGACAGGCTGATAAAATTTTTGGGCAAGTATATCATCAGGGAAATAATTCTCAGCTGCTGCGTAGGCGTGTGGCTCATTATGTGCATAACGGTAGCTCTTGCCATAACCAAGCTTTTTCATAAGCCCTGTCGGTGCATTTCTTAGATGGAGTGGAACATCGCGAGTTTTATCAGCCTTTACAAAAGCACGAGCTTGATTAAACGCAGTATAGCCCGCGTTAGATTTAGCCGCTACAGATAAATAGATAACCGCTTGCGCTAGTGCTAATTCTCCCTCAGGCGTACCTAGTCTTTCAAAAGTAGTTGCGGCATCATTAGCTATTTGCAGAGCACGCGGATCTGCAAGCCCGATATCCTCCCACGCGATTCTAATAATTCGACGGGCTAAATAGCGTGGATCAACACCATTTTCAAGCATTTGGCAAAACCAATACAGCGCGGCATCAGGATCTGAGCCACGTACAGATTTATGTAACGCTGATATTTGATCATAAAAATACTCCCCGCCTTTATCAAACCTGCGCAAGGATTTTGTTAAACTCTGCTGGACAAGCTCGACACTAAGTATTTCGGTATTTTTTTCAAATAGAGCAATTTCAGATACTTGTTCTAACAAATTTAAAGCGCGGCGTGCATCTCCATCAGCATAGGTGGATAAAAGCGTGAGTGCAGCGCAATCTATAGATAAATCAGGATAAAATAAGCTACAAGCGCGGTTTAAAAGAAGCTCAAGCTCAAGCATGCTCAATGAATTTAAAACATAAACCTGAGCTCTAGAGAGCAGAGCGCGGTTGATCTCAAAAGAAGGATTCTCGGTGGTTGCGCCAATAAAAGTTATCAACCCTGATTCAACAAAAGGCAATAAAGCATCTTGCTGGGATTTATTAAAGCGATGAATTTCATCAATAAATAAAATAGTTCTTTTATTTTGAAGGAGGTTTAGCTGAGCTTTTTCAAGCGCCTCGCGAATTTCTTTAACACCCGCTAATACCGCGGAAAAACTAATAAAGGCACAATCAAAGGCTGTCGCACATAAGCGTGCTAAGCTTGTTTTGCCAACTCCAGGTGGTCCCCAAAAAATCATGGAATGCACACTTTTAGTTTTAAATGCTCGTTCTAAGGGCATGTTTTTTGCAAGAAGATGCGCTTGCCCAATGACCTTATCTATAGATGTCGGGCGCATTTTTTCTGCTAAAGGGGCATTAGCATTTGGATTAATATCTGCAAATAGATCAGCCATCATAAATACCATATTAGCGCAGAAAACAGCACAGAAAATAAGAAGTTCCCTATATTAAGCTTATTTTAAGTTTTGGGTACATCTATGTGTGCTTTTTCTGCGTTACGCAATTTTATGAAAATGCTCATTTACCTATGTAAACTGCGCTTTTAATAAAATTGCAAGCCTTGAAAAATCTAATTAATAGAAGTCCCCTTTTATTATTTAGTTTCATCAATAATATCAACATTTTTTAAAGATTTGGTTATTAAGACAAATTGTGATGAAACAATATCTTGATTAAATTTAGGCTTGACTAATTTAATGATAATATTTGAGCCAGTATCATCAATGACATTTAGTTCATTAAGATTATTATTTTTAAAGATAATATTAAGCGTTTTAATCCCAATTGATTCATCTTTTGTTTTAGGTGTTAGGCGATAACTAAGCTTGTTTTTTAATACTTTTATATTAAATGATGTGCTTAGAGCTTCTTTTGTTAATAAAAAAGCGATAGGGCTTTCTTGATCTTTTAAATTAACTTTTTTAATAATAACCTGAGCTAAGTCTAAATCATATTCCCATAATTTATTTTGAGCTTTATTTAAGATTATTTCCTGCTTAAACGGTGTCTCATAAATAAATCTAAAGCCAACACCTTGTTTAATAAATACTAAACCTGAGCTTTGCTCTGATTTTTTTCCTTGTTTTACTGTTTGAGTAAAACTAGATTCAAGCGTTTGTAAATTCAAGAAATATTGATCTAAAAAATTAACATCCGCAAATCCAAGATTGACAAGGCTGATACTAAAAATAAGGCTTAGATAAAGCATTGTTTTTATAAAAATATATTTTATATTATACATAATATGATTCCTGTATTTAGTTTGATATTTAGTTAAGGGACTTCTATAAATGAGTATTTTAATAATATCGTGTAGCGCAGAAAAAGCACACATATATATATGCTCGTTACTCACCTAATAATAATAAAGATATTCTTTGCGCGGTTTTAATAATAGGCAAGGCATTAATTCCTAAAATGATGTTCATAGAAGCTAGAATTATAGTTGGAATAAGCATACATAATGGTGCTTCAGTAACGCGATCTCTTGATTCTAAAGGAGGACGAAACCATGCAATCTCAAAAACACGCCAAACATAAATTACCGCAACTAAGGAGCTTGCGAGAACCAGAATAATTAAAGCCCAGCGTGATTGCTCAAATAATGCGGTAATTAAATACCATTTGCTAATAAAACCTGCAGTTAAAGGAACACCAATCAAACTTAAACCACCAATTACAAAACAGGCAAATGAGATTGGCATTTCATAGGCGATACCTGAAAATTTAGAGACGCGCAAACTACCAACCCTATAAATCATACAGCCCATTGCCATAAAAATGCAGCCTTTGATTAAAGCATGATTAAAAAGATGAATAATCGCAGATCTTATCCCACTGTGGCTGGCAAGGCTAATAGCTAGCAGCATATAACCTAGTTGAGCAATTGATGAATATGCCATCACGCGCTTAATATTGCGCTGGTAAATTGCAAGTACAGATGCGATTACAATTCCAAGCACGGCTAAGGGCATTATAATATATTGAATATGCGCTATTTTAAAGCTAAACTCATACCCAAAAACAACAAAAAAGTAACGTATAAGCAGATATAACGCTATCTTTGTCGCAGTAGCTGCTATAAAAATAGAAATAGCCGCATTGGCATAAGTATAAGCATTAGGTAACCAGAAGTGGAGTGTAAATACTGCCATTTTTATACAAACGCCAATGGCGATAAAGGCAAAGGCTACATGTACCGCATGAGTATCTTGAACTGCAGGTAGAAGCACAGCTAAATCCGCCATATTGAGCGTGCCTGTCATTGCATATAAAAAGCCTACGCCAATTAAATAAAATGTAGCACCTATCGTCCCCATAATTAAATAGTCAAAACTAGCGGTAAGCGAGCGGTTATCTGAACCAAGTCCAATAAGTGCATAGGTTGCAAGTGAGGATATTTCTAAAAATACAAAAACGTTAAATGCATCCCCAGTCAATAAGATGCCGATTGAGCCTGCTATACACAGTAAAAATGCGGTATAAAAAAGATGATGTTTTTCTGATGGAACTTTACGAGTGATACTTTCTGGTGCAAATAAAGTTACAAGAAATGCCATAAGCATAACTAAAAATGCAATAGATGCATTTAGAACATCTATACTAAATTCGATTCCAACAGGAGGAGCCCAATTACCTAAATGATAGCTTATAATCTGCCCATCTTTGGTCATCTCAATCAGCTGCCAGGCAATTAATAAGCCTAAAAAGTTAGCAAGCAGCGCGATCAAGCCAGATATTTTGCCTGATTTAAAAATCAAACATAAAGCTGCACACAAAAGTAAGATGATAAGGATCATCACGGGGAATTCTTGAACAAAGGTTTGGGTAATAAATATTTCTTCTAAAAATTTAATAATCTTATTCATTGATACTAGTTCTCAAATCTTATTTTATTTAATTGTAAAATAGCAGCCAAGGCTAAGCTCGGCTAGCTTAAGTTAAGATACATTACTTTCCCATAATGCCATTATTTTTTTATCAGCCTCATCCTCTTCAAGGTCAAGTTTAGCCTCAATTAAATGAATATCGTCCTCTTCTAAAGTGCCATAAGCTTGATAAATACGTACCGTTAGTGCAAGACCTACAGATAATGTCGCAACACCTACAACAATAGCAGTAAGGATAAGCACGTGCGTGAGTGGGTTTGAATAAACAGTGGGGCTGCCAAGATTTATATTTTCTACCAAAATAGGTGCAGTTGCGCCTTTTATTTTGCCAAGAGATATATAAAAGATAAATACCGCAGTCTGGAAAGTCCCAAGCCCAATAAGTTTTTTTATAAGATTAGTGCTTGATATAACGACATAAAACCCTGCCATCATCATGATAATTACAATAATGTAATTTAAGTGGCTGGTAAGATAGCTCATGAAATATCCTCATTCTCTTTATTATCTTTATGCTCTTTTTTATAGGATATTTGTAAGCCAAATAACATAAAAATCATAATCATAACGGAGGCAACCGTAGTCCCAACCCCAAGTTCAATTAATAAAATACCGTAATGTTGCCCGTGGACTGGATCATGGGCTAAGAGATTATACTCAAGAAAGCGCCCACCTAAAATCTGGGTTAATAGACCTGTACCGCCATAAATAAGGACACCTAAGCTTGTAAAAACACGTAAATAATTAAAAGGGGCTATTTTTTCTAAACGCTCTATTCCATACACAATGCCATATAAAATAAAACTAACAGCTACGATAACGCCAGCTTGAAAGCCACCCCCAGGACCAAAATCACCATGGAATTGAACATATAATCCAAACAAAAGTATGAATGGAATCATTAGCTTGGCTGATATTGAAATAATAATATTTGGATTCATTTTTTATGGGAAGTTAAGGTTAGTTAAAAATACAAAAGATGTGCCTGCATAAATATATGCCTAAGCTTTAGAATTGTACTAAAAAAACCATTTTTTTTCTTAATATTAATTATTTTTGCTCTGTAGAGTCTTTACCTTCACAGTGGCGATCTTTAAAAGATTAACGCTAGATGCATTCAATTTATTGCTTTTCTAAGCACAAGAAGGTTGTGCTCGCAACGACAACTACTTCTTATGTTTTAGCAATGGATTATTTTAACTATCACTTAAGTTTCTTAAAAATTCTTAGCCCTACTTTAATGGATTTGTAAGTCTTAGAGCCTATCTTGAGACATAGCTATGCTATAATTCTTGGCAGTGTAGGGTTCTTTACCTTGCCGTTAGAAGAAGGATTAAGAGGAGAATGGCAAACACACAGTTAGATAAATTAATGGCACTTGAGGCATAGCTATGCTATAATTCTTGGTGGTGTAGGGTGCTTTACCTTGCAGCTAGAAGAAGGATTAAGAGAAAAATGGCAAAAATACAGTTAGATAAATTAATGGTAATCGATGGTTTTAAGGCTGCTGCCTTAGTTGATGCGGAAAGTGGTTTAGCATTATCACAAGCAGGCTCAGGTATTAATATTGAGCTTGCCGCAGCTGGCAATACAGAGGTTTTAAATTCAAAGCGTCGTGTGTCTAAGTCATTGGGATTAGATGAAAAAATAGAAGATATTCTAATTACGATGAATTCAAGCTACCATATTATACGACCATTAGATAGTAATGGTAACCTGTTTTTATACCTTGTTTTAGATCGTTCGCGTGCAAATCTGGCAATGGCACGTCATGAATTAAAATCTTTTGAAAAACATCTTGATTTCTCTTAATAAAAGTAACAAGGTTATAACAAAAGGATATGACAATATGATTGCCTCTGAAAACAAAAATATAAATGGGGTATTCATAGAAATAGCATCGTTAGGATTGCTAGCTTATGAAAAAAGCATCATTGAGGACTATATTGCTCAGTACCATTCCTTTGGTTCTGAGCAAAATGTTAAGTGGTTACATGCGCGGACAGATAATCTAAAAGTCATCATTATTCGAGCCTCATTTTTAGGTACAAGTGAAGTAACTAAGTATTTAAATGACTTACCTAATGATGTTTTGGTCTTGAGTATTTGTAACAAAAAAGATGACCTTGATTATGCGATAAGCCTAAATATTAATATTATTAATATCTCAGAAAATGATCCTCAAAAAATACAAGCATGGGTTAATACAATTCCCGTAAATAAAGCAGTGCCAAGCTTAAGTACAAATCACTTAATTATTGATCAATCTAATAAATTTAATACCTTAAATTCAGCTGAATCCGTTAGGGATTTGTTTGCGCTATTTTCTGATTTAAAGTCAATATTATATCTAAGAACAAATAAGGCTGAATTGGTATGGATTGATATTATAGAGTCTAAGGTTTATCTGAATACAGAAAAAATACTGATTCCCTCGATTGAAAGCTATGAGTGGCAAATTTCACCCCCAGACTTTGAGATAGGCAAGCAAATAAATATTGATAATCTCTATAAGGTAAGCTTAAATGAGTGGATATGGGAAGTTATTTGGGAGTCAAATTTAGATTTTACGCAACTTATTTCAGTAAATAGTGCTTACAAGCTTGCTCATTGGCCTCATTTTTGTCAGCACAGTAAAATAGGGCGTGCAGAATCTTTAAGATTATCGGCATTGATTAAGAAAACCCCTCTAAGTTATCGTAAGTTGCTGGCACGCTCTGTCTATGATAAATTTATTGTGTCCAAGTTTATTTATAGCATGTTGATAATTAATTTTATTAAATTAAGTTCCGTCAATGATGAAAAAATAAGTTTAAATAGCACAAAAATAACTGCATTGGAAGGCGATGTATTTGATGTATTTAATGAAAGCAAAGACCAGTCTATCAAAAGAAATTTTTTAAATAAAATGAGAAAAATTATTGGACTATAGCGGCAAATAATTAATTTTTAAGATATAAAAGAGATTGGTATGCAAGAATATAAAATAGTTTTCACAGGCAACATGGGGGCAGGCAAAACAACAGCAATTGGTATGCTTTCCGATATTGAGGTCTTATCAACAGATGTAACAAATACTGCTCAGCATGAGAATTCTAAAAGCTTGACGACAGTAGGTATAGATTATGGCAGGCTCACACTTTCTGATGATTTAAGTCTATCTATTTACGGCACTCCAGGTCAGGAACGTTTTCAATTTATGTGGAAAATTGCCGCTAAAGGTGCTTTGGGCGTTATTGTTTTAATTGATAGCACTGCAAAAAATGCATTACATGACATGAATATGTATGTTGATTTTTATAAAAATGAAGGTATAGATGTAATCGTTGTAGGGGTTACTCATACAGATCATTCGAGTAGCTTGCCGTTTGAAATATTTATAGATTCGGTTAGTAATACAGATTATGTTTTACCAGTTTTTGCCATAGATGCGCGTGATAGAAATGATATCTTATTTATCACAGAAGTCTTAATTGCAGAAATTGAAGCATCATTGTGATATGTAACAAAAATAATTTAAATAAAATAAAAATCAAAAGGAACACCTTATATGAGCAAGCTATCGCTTTATAAAAATGATGCATTTATAAGAGATTGTAGAAAAAAACTAGATGATCTAGTTCAAAGTACTCAAGAAGTTAATGCAGCTTTATTAGCCACTGAAGATGGTTTTCAGCTATGCTCTGTTATGATTGAAGATGATAATACACAACGTTTAAGTGCAGCAAGCAGCTCACTTTTAGCACTAGCTGTTTCTCTTTCTGCGGAGTTTGGTTTAGAAAAATGTAAATCAATTCATATTGATTCAGAAACAGGAAAAATATTATTAAGTCAAATTAATGCAGATGGATATTCTTTGGTATTACTTATTCAAGGCAGCACAAATTCAATGCTAGGTCATGTTTTGTACTCTGGAAATACTTTACGAGAAAGTATTATTGGATTACTTAATACCTATTCATCTTCTTTTGATTTTTAGTAATTACTCAGCAGCTAAAAAAACAACCCCTCCCAACCTCCACCGAAGCAAGGGGAGGAGTAAGTCCCCCTTGCAAAGGGAGGATTTAGGGAGTGTAATTAAATGGAGCGGAATGTCAAATTCAGCATTTAAAGTCATCATTATTTAACATGTAGTCTATAAAAATTAATATGTTAAGACTGATGAGTAGTTACGATTTTTAAAATCAAAACTAAAACGTGCCAGATAAATTTAGTAATTTATAGATGTGCCCTTTAAACGTCCTTAGTAAAATAGAGATAGATTGTGCTAGGTAAATGCAAGCATAACTATAAATCATATAATTTAATAATAATCTAGTATCTTAACTATAAGATACAGCAATATATTGCGCTATAACTTGATTAACTCACATTATGTATTGTATTTTTATAGATTGCCGAGCTGTTAATATAAGCTTGACAAAGTAGGATATATGCGTAATTATCTAGCGTCATTTATAGAAACACTGTCCCTTATGTAGGGACAACTGCGAATAATTGCAATCACTCTACCAGATCTAAACAGCAAACAAGGAGCAGTATCGTGTTAAAATCTTTAGATAATGCACTGTCTTTATTGCGCTTTTTTGATCTAAGTCATCATGCTTGGGGTGTGCGTGAACTTGCTTTGGCTGCAAATATGTCAAGCTCTAGTGTCCAGCGTATTTTAGCCACTTTAGCGGCGCACCAATTCTTATCAAAAGATGCCCAAACGCATAAATACCATCTAGGTATTCGTTGTTTGGAATTGGGTAATATTGTGCAGCAGCAAGTAGGCTTTCGGGATGTTATTCGCCCATTTATGCAAGATTTAAATAATCTAACTGATGAGACAGTATTTTTATATTGGCATGATGGCGAGAGTGCAATATGTATTGATATTCTTGAGAGCACTCAGGCGCTAAAATTCTCAACCCATATTGGCAGCAAAATCCCTATTGGCTCGATTACTTTTGCCTTGCCATTGTTAGCCTTTCAACCAGCGGAGGTAACTGCTAAATACGCGCCTAAAAATAAAATTCAAAGTAAGAATTATTTTAAAGCAGTCGCGCAAATTAATAAAACAGGTTGTGCTTATTCTTCAGGAGAATATTTAGAAGGAGTCCATGGTTTATCCGTGCCTTTATTAAATTCTCAAGGGATTGCTCAAGGTCTTTTATGTATAGCTGGGCCTATTAATCGTTTTTCTAAAGAAGAATATCTTGTTTTTAAGCCACAAATGCAAGCAATAGCTCAGAAAATAATGAGCCTGATAAAACCTTATCTTGAATGCATCTTAAGATAAGTCTATTTTAAATACTAAATGGCACATTTTATAAATTAATTTTTCTGCGCTTTTAATAATATCGCAAGTTTTAAAAAATCTAATTTATAGCCCCCCCCTAAAGGAGATTTTAATGAGTAAAAAAAATGTAAATATTGATTTTACACGAGAAAAAGTAAGCGCTTTTGAGCCATTACTCTTGTTAAGTTGTTTTGGCTTATCAATTATCGGGGCAATTATTGGGATGCAATTAATTGTGCGCTTAGGCATTTCTGCAAATACATCTATTTTGGGTGCATTAATTGCGATTTGTTTCTCGCGGATTCAAATTGCTTCTTTTTTGAGATTTAAGAATCTTGATCGTCAAAATTTAATCCAAACGTCAGTTTCATCCGCAACATTTGGTGCGGCAAATAGCTTGATGATTGCGATTGGAGTACCTTGGGCGATGGGTTTACCTGATTTAATTTGGCCGATGCTAATTGGGGCAACTCTTGCAATGATGGTTGATGGGAGCATGTTATATGGATTATTTGGCACGCGTACTTTTCCTGAAAAAGGCACATGGCCCGCAGGTGTTGCCACAGCTGAGGCATTGTGGGCAGGTGATAAAGGTGGCAAAAAAGCATGGCTTTTAGGTGCTGGCATTTTAACTGGGATTGGTGGTGCTTTTGTTGGTATTCCCATGTCTGCAGCAGGTGTGGCTTTGATTGGTAATTTATTTGCATTATTTATGTTTGCAATAGGCTTATTGGTAAGAGGTTACTCAAACACACATCAGTTTACAGACTATATTCCACATTTTGATATTTATACAATGTACTTACCGCATGGATTTATGATAGGTGCAGGTTTAGTTGCTTTAATTCAAGTTATTATTCAAATTGTAAAATCTAGGCAGACAGCTAATAGCACCGCTACAGATAAAGAGAATGATCGACGTTTTATGCGCACCTTAAAGCGTGGCTTTTTAAGCTATTTGGTGATTGCACTGTTGCTCGCATTTTTAGCGCAGTTAACATCACAGATGAGCTTGCCTATGTTATTAGGATTTATTGTATTTGCAGCAGTTGCAGCGATTGTTCAAGAAATGATTGTGGGGATTGCCGCGATGTATTCAGGTTGGTTTCCTGCATTTGCAGCTGCGCTAATTTCATTGATCGTTGGCATGTTGCTTGGTTTTCCACCAACTGCGCTCGGAATTTTAGTTGGCTATTGTGTGGCAACGGGGCCAGCTTTTGCCGATATGGGCTTTGATTTACGCACTGGGTATTTAATTCGTGGTGAAGGCGCAGATCCTGAATTAGAAAAATATGGTCGTCGTCAACAATATTTTGCAGCAATGCTTGGGTTTTTAACCGCAGCTTTAGTGGTTGCCTTAACCCATCAAATTTACTTTGATCAAGGCTTAGTTGTGCCCGCCTCAAAAATATATGCGGCAACAATTATTGCAGGCACTTCAGCAGAAGTTGCCAGAAATTTAATGATGTGGGCAATTCCTGGAGCTTTATTACAATTATTAGGTGGACCTTCACGCCAATTAGGTATTTTATTTGCAACAGGATTAATCATTAATTACCCAATTGCAGGCTGGACTGTACTAGTTGCGCTAGCGTGTCGCGTTGTTTTAGAAAGAGTATTTAAGAAAACGACAGCAGATACTTCATCTTTTGCAGGTGGATTAATTGCAGGCGATGCTTTATTTACTGCTGGAAAAATGTTAATACCTGCTTTAAAAGCTAAATTAGCTATATTTTTCATTAAATAGGACACAATAAAATATGAATATTGATCAAATTAGAAAAGATAGCCCAGTTACAGCGCATTATGCTTATTTTGATACAGGTGCTGCAGCCCCTCCACCATTATCAGTTTTAAATGCAGTTATTGAGTATTTAAAGAAAACGGCAGAGCTTGGAATTTATTTGCCGAGTTTACGCAAAGAAATTTATGCAAATGTAGAGCAAATTCATGCAGATATGGCGCTATTTTTAGGTGCAGAACCTCCAGAAATTGCGTTTACTAAAAATGCGACAGAAAGTATTTGTGTAATCGCACAAGGGATCGATTGGCAGGCAGGTGATGAGGTAATCGTGCCTGATACGGAAATATTAAGTAATTTATCGCCTTGGTTGCGCTTAGAAAAAACACGTGGCATTAAAGTAATCCATGCTAAAGCAAATAGTGAGGGTTTATTAGAGACTGCTCACATCGAGCAATTGATCACGCCTAAAACACGTTTACTCACCTTTGGTTCTTTATCCAATGCAACAGGTGCTTTACAAGATGCTAAAAGTTTATGCAGTTTAGCCAAAAAGCATGGCATTTTAAGTTTAGTTAATGCCTCACAAAGTCTAGGTTTAGTTGAGACGAATGTGCGTGATTTAGATTGTGATTTTCTGGCAGGATGTGGGCGCAAAGGCTTACGTGCGATTGAAGGCACGGGTATTTTATATGTAAGAAATTCATTGATTGATACTCTAGAGCCTTGTTTGATAGGGTGGTGGAATAGTAGTATTGACCCACAAACTCAAGAACTAATTTTGCCTAATACGGCAAAACGGTTTGAGGCAGGCTGTCCGAATGTTCCAGCTATTTTAAGCTTGGGCGCGGCACTTAAATACGCAACCGCTCTAGAAATGCCAAAAATCCAAGCACGGGTAGATCACTTAACGCGCTATGCGGTTACTGCACTTTCAAGCATCATAGGATTCACCTTATATGGTCCATTAGATGCATCCAAACGCATTGGTTTAATCCCATTTAATATTATTGGGAAAGAAAATGATTGTATTGACCCTAATCTTTTAGTCACAATGCTTGAGAAGAATGGCGTTATCATTGAAGCTGGGCATTTTATGGCACATGCAATTATGCAAAAATACCAAATTGAGCGCATGGCACGAATTTCTTTACATTATTTTAATACAGAAGAAGAAATTGATAAGACAGTTGATTTAATTAAGAATTTTATTTTAACTTATTCTGCAAGTTAATCATTTGACTTGCTTCTCCCCTTGTGTAAATGGGGAGCTTGGGAGGAGGCAGCTTCTTTAATTACCGAAGCTGTTACTATCTATTAAAATCTATTATTTATCAAACTAGGAGTTAACGTTATGAATCAAGAAGTAAAAACCTTAAAATCAGTGCTACTTATGAGCAGTTCGCGTAAAGGTCATTTAGGCTATCTTGAACATGCAACAGATCAAATCCATGCGTTATTAAAACATGGCAAGCAAACGATTTTATTTATTCCATATGCTGGAGTCACTTTTAGCTATGATAGTTATGAGGCTATGGTTAAGCCTGTTTTTGAAAGTTTGGGTTATCAACTAAAGTCCATTCATCACTTTGCAGATCCTATTGCAGCTGTAAAAAATGCGCAAGTTATTGCGGTGGGTGGCGGCAATACTTTTGCACTCCTGCGGCGCATGTATGATGCAAAGATTGTGGATTTAATCACAGAACGGGTAAATGCAGGCGTGCCTTATATTGGCTGGAGTGCTGGGAGTAATGTTGCTTGTCCAAGTATTCGCACAACCAATGATATGCCGATTATTGAGCCACCTTCTTTGAAATCCTTAGGCTTAATTCCTTTTCAAATCAATCCGCACTTTATTTCAGGAAAACCTGTCGGGCATAATGGTGAAAGCCGTGAGGAGCGTCTGGCTGAGTTCTTATGCATCAACCCAACAGAAGAGCTTGTAGCTTTGCCTGAAGGCACTGCCTTATTAGTTAATGATGATACGGCGATGATATTAGGTGAATTTGATGCACTCCATCTTAAACAAGCCGTGGATAACAAAGAAGTTGTTGAAAAATTAATAACAGGAAAATCTTTTAAATTATCAATGATTAAAGGCGTTTTTAATTAAAATAATTGTATCTACTTTGCAGTTAAAGAAGCACCTCCAAATCCTTAACGCCATTACGTTAAGGATTTTAAAAGCCCCTCTCAACCTCCTCTTCGCAGGGGAGGAGCCCTAAAAATCCAACAACACGGAGTGTTCCCTGCGAAAGTGGGATTTAGGGGGAAGCTTTAGTTCCTAAAGATGCTAAGTATTTACGATATATATTTAATAAAATAAAAATCTAACTTTTTTAAAAATATCTTTGGAGAAACTTATGAGCCTAAAACACGTACTTTCAATTTATGAAATGATGGATGATCCTGCCTTAAATGGTCAAAAAATGTTTGATTATTTACAAACACTTGGTGCAACGCAGTGTGAGTTTAAATTAAGCTCAATTCCCTATGAAGCCCCTGAAGATCCACAATATTTTTGTGATTTTTTAGAGATTAAAATTTGGGGAACAGAAGGCAAAAAAGCAGGTGGATTACGCCCAACCCTAGGTATTATTGGGCGTTTAGGAGCGCAAGGGGCACAACCTGATCGCATTGGGCAAGTATCTGATGCGGATGGCTCAACTG
>BHEQ01000001.1 GCA_003864535.1 Gammaproteobacteria bacterium | reverse complement strand
TAATGCAACCCAGATTATTTTAGAAATATTAACAAAATAGTGGATAACTTTTTTTAACCTGCATCAGTTGTTTGGAAATCAATCCAGTAATGGCGTGATCTTTTTAAGGTGAATGGCTTAAACAGGTACTTTTATTTAAAAATAACTCTCAAAAGCTAATGCTACTCTGGCTATATTTTAGATGCATCGTATCATTATTGGCTGCTTGCAGAGTTTCCGAACAGACACTAAGTACCTGAACACGAGTTTCATCCATATGAATACATTCTTGCTCTAAAATACGTTCTTGCATGAGATTTACGAGCGGCTGAACTAAAATACCGCATTTAATCATCCAGTTAGAGAGCGTAGTTCGTGAAATTTGAACGCCAATGCGATCAAACATACTGTTGATATGATATAAAGGCAGCCTATCTACATGCTTAGACATTATAACAAAGCTTAATAATGAAGGACTTGCGATAGATTTTTCAATAGCTTGCGGCGGCTTTGCGGCGGTTTTGATGACTCCTTCGCAGCAAGTACACTTGTAAACATTACGTTTATTAACAACGACTTCAATTTTTGCAGGAATTAAAATAAATTGCTCTGAATCTTCCGTACGCATGAATTTTAGCTCAGAGCCGCATTTTTGGCATTCTTTTTCTGATTCTGGAAGATCGTGATTGACAATGGTTCGCGGCAAATAGTCAGGCAGAGCCTTTCTTTTATTCATTTTAGGATTAGCCAAATCAGGCTCTGAATCGTCTTCGCAATCTTCGCAATTTTCAGTGTTTTCAGAATCATCAGTGATAATATTATTTTTATCTTGCTCTTCTAGATTATCAGCAATGCACTCAGCGTCATTGAATAAATTCGGCTGATTAAGCATTTTTTCAGAAGAAGATCCAAATTTTTGATGTTTTAAAAGATAAAGTTGCTCCAAAAGGAAGGCGATCAAATCTTTTGCTTTTGAAAGCTCAAGCCTTAGCTCAGTATTTTCTTGAGCTATAGTGTTTGTTTTATTTTCTACTTCATTAGTAATTTTCATAACTAATTATATATCATATTGCATGTAATATATACTAAAATATGCTTATTTGAGCAATATTTATGCGTATTTTGCGATATTTTTTAAAATTAAATTTGGATTTATAAATCTACCATAAGGTAAAATTTATATTTTTACACAAAGCAGTTATCATTCTTTTTATTTTTAGGCAAGATGGGGTTTAATGGACGCTTACCTTTTTTCTGGCGGTGAATATGGAGCAATAGCAGATTATCGTGATGCTCGCATCAATCTAAAATATACAGATATTACCCTTGATAATAGCGTTTCTGCTATTACTGCTATTGCTGGTGTTGCGGCGATAGGTTGGGACACTGTAATCGATGGCGATAATATAAGTATCAATGTGCTTAATGAAGGGCGTGGTGTTTATGCTAATAATGGTGGTGAGGTTACCTTAACGGGCGACACCGTTATTACACTTAGCGACAATACAGGCAGTGCTATTGAAACAGGAGATAGTGTTAGCGGTCAACCTTATGATCAAAGTAAAATCACTGCCACAGGTAAAATGACTATTGATGGTGGAATTAATGCGTATGGTGATGGCATTATTGATTTAAAAATGAGTGCAGGTTCGGTCTTAACTGGTGGTACATCTATTGATGAAATCAATGGCAGTGTGGTCAACATGGAGCTTACCGACAGTCGCTGGAATATGATTCAAGATTCGGTATTAACTAATCTTACATTAAATAATAGTACCGTTGATTTTAGTGCAGATGAAACAGGTTCAGCTTTGTATATACAAGATCTTGCTGGGAATAACGGCAACTTTGTGATGCGGATTAATATGGATACGGCAGATGCAGATAAACTTATAGTAACAGGAACAAGCGAAGGCTCTCATAATATAAGAGTTATCAACCGTGGTGATCTTGCAACTACTGGGGATGAGGTATTACTCTTAGTTGATACCGCAGATGGAATCGCAGAGTTTAGTTTGCTTGCCTACACTAAATCAGTTGATCTTGGCGGTTATAAGTACAATATTCGCCGTAGCAGTACGGATAGCAATAACTGGGAGCTATACTCATCAGGTGTGAGTACACCGATCTCTCCTCCTATTGATGGTGGAACGCCCCCTATTGATGGCGGAACTCCTCCTGGTGGCGGAGAACTTACAGATAGCGCAGATAACTCAGGTAACTTCTTGAATGTTGGTTATTTACTCAATTATGCCCAAACTCAAACTCTATTTCAAAGAATGGGCGAGCTTAGAAGTGTAGACAATAGTGAAGGAGGTGTTTGGGTGCGTGCATTTGCAGGTAAGTTCAACTCTTTTGGGACAGGCAAACTTAGCGGATTTGATATGAATTACACAGGTGTGCAAATTGGTGTGGATAAACGCCTAAGCATCAGTAATTCTGATATATATCTTGGGGTTATGGCAGGTACAACCAATGCTAATACAAATTATGTCGCTGGAGATGGTACGGTTAAAGGCTATCATTTTGGGGTTTATGGCTCGTATGTTATGCCAAATGATTTTTATATTGATGCAACGGTTAAATATAGCCATCTTAAAAATAGCTTTAACATCAAACGTGTTGATGATGGGCAAATCAACAGCGATGCAAGCAGCAATGGACGCAGCGTAAGTTTAGAGCTTGGCAAACGCTTTTATCTTAGTGAGAGCAAATCAGGATACTATATCGAACCACAAGCGCAGCTAACTTATGCACATCAAAACAGTACTTCAAGCCTTGCTAATCAAACTAGAATTGATCTTGATAGCTATAACTCAACTCTAGTACGTATTAGTGGCATTGTCGGGTATGAGATTAAAGATGGCAGCAATCCGCTCAACGTGTATTTTAAAACAGGCTATATTAAAGAAGCCAGCGGTAAAATAGCGTATAGCTTAAATGGCAGCCAAGAAAAACACGATTTTGGCGGTAGCAGATGGGAGAATGGGATTGGCTTAACAACTCAAATTAATAAGCAACATCATTTATTTGTCGATGGAACTTATTCTACAGGCTCTAAATTTGATCAAATCCAAGCAAATGTAGGTTATCGCTATAGTTTTTAGGTTTAAAGTTAAAACTAAAACTAAAACTTATAAATTTTAATCAAGATAAACAAAAGACCACTTCATTTTATTATGTAGTGGTCTTTTTTATGGGTGAGGATTAATAAACAGCTGCTACAACCAACCTTTACGTTTAAAAAATAAATATGGAGTAACTCCTGATAAAACTAGCAAAGCTAGCGCAAATATGTAGCCGTATTGCCATTTTAGCTCTGGCATAATCTCAAAGTTCATCCCATAAACACTCGCAACCACGGTTGGTGGTAAAAAAACTACGGAGGCGATAGAAAATATTTTGATAATTTTGCTCTGTTCAAGCGAGATCATCCCCATTGAGGCATCTAACAAAAAGTTGACTTTATCAAATAAGAAAGATGTATGGCTGGTAAGTGATTCAATATCACGCATAATCTCTTTTACATCTTCAGTTTGCTCGAGTGTTAATAACTTACCACGTAATAAAAATGATAAAGAACGACGCGTATCCATTAAAGAAAGCCGCGCTTTGCCGTTAATATCTTCTTGGATTGCAATTTCAGATAAGGCAAACGCCATATCTTGTGAGGATTTGGTTAAAGGAACTTTACCAGACTCCGTTTCAGGTACTTTACTTTGACGGCGTAATACTTGTTGGCTTACAGTCTCAAGCTTTGAGTAAATTCCCTCTAAAATATCCGCAACGTGCTCGATTGAAGTTTCATGGAGTCCTAAAAGGATATCCATAACATCACTTACACTTTCCTTATCACCAGAATTAAGTCTGCGTGCCCGCATTCTATATAGTCTAAATGCAGTTAAATCTTGATCATGCAGCGTGAATAAACGCCCACCGTAAATTGAAAAAGCAACGGTTATGTTATTTGCGTTATCATCAAAATCATTGAGAAAGAAACTGTGGATATGGATCCCATCTTCATCCTCATAAAATCTTGCTGAAGCTTCAATATCTTTGATATCTGTTTTTTCAGGCAACTCAAATTTATAATATTCTTCAATCAATAAACGCTCTGATTCATCAGGATCGACCATATCTATCCAGATCATGTCCATACTCAGATCTTGTTTTGAAGTTATTTGAGTTTGCTCTAAGCGCCCGTCTTTTAATACAAATGCTGTTAGCATAGCTTCTCCTAATCAATAAGCCAAAAATACGGGCGTTAGTATAAATCATTCTTTTTATTTTATGAGTTTTTTAAAAAATAACAACTTATTCAGATGTTGAGACTATTAAAGGTTGCGTACGGATGGACAAAGAAAAGAGAGATAGTAGAGGTAATCAAAACGGTTTACCTTAAGGTTTTTCCGTGTATAATAAACGCATCTTTTAAACAGGAGTTGTAAATGAAGCAAAGCGAGTTTAAAAGATGGTTGGCAAGGCAAGGAGCAACATTTGACGAAGGTGCTAATCACACCAAGGTTTATTTAAACGACAAATGCAGCCACTTACCAAGACACCCTAGCAAAGAAATTCCTGAAGCCCTGAGAAAGCATATTTTGAAGCAATTAGGAATTAATTAAGATCCACCCTTTTAGCTTACACGCTAAAAGGGTGTAATTTATGCCATGTGAATAAGGGGTTTTTATGTATTATCCTGCCAGCTTTGAAAAAAATGAAAAAGGGCTTTATACAGTTATTTGTAGAGATATACCAGAAGCTGCAACATGCGGCGATAATTATGACGACGCACTGTTTATGGCACAAGATGTGCTTTTAGTCGCGTTAGATTTTTATTTTGACAAAAAACGGATCGTACCGACTCCAAGCGTAGCGCAAGAAGGAGATGTGTTAATTGAATTACCTGCGAGCGCATGGGCTAAAGTTTTATTGTTAAATGAGCTAATCTCGCAAAATGTAAGCCAATCTGAATTAGCTCGGCGTTTACAGGTGCAAAAGCAACAAGTAACTAGGTTAGTTAATTTACATCATGCAACTAAAATTGACTTTATCGCAAGTGCGTTAGCTAAGCTTGATAAAACACTTGTGTTAAGTGTCCAGTAGTTTTAGTAGTTTAATTTGAATTTTAAAAAAGCCAGTATTAATGCTGGCCTTTTTGATTTGGGTGTGACGGGCATGGATTACAACTAGGCGATGAAAGTTCGCTTACTCGATTATACTTTTAAGAGCATGCGTAATATGGTTATCTAGAATTTTATGATCCTATTTTAATAATATTTAGCTGGTTGATTTAAGGTTGTCATTATTTGATATTCAAGGCGTAGTATATAAAAATAAATATGTTAATACTGCTGAGCAGTTACAATAATCTTAAAAGTATTTTTTTGAAAAATTTTTAATTCTCCCAAATAGTCCTAAGCTGGATTCTATTTTTTTACGCCCGTGATAATCATCTTTTTGAATATCTAATAATAATCCTAAAGCAGTTGCATATTCAGGTCGGGATAAGATCGGTGAGCCGCCGCGAATGCCAGATGGTATTCCGATACGCGCATCTAAATGAAAAATCTCTTCGGCAAAATCAGTTAGTCCTGAAATTAAGCTACCTCCGCCTGTTAGGACGATGCTTGAAAGAAGATGATTGCAGCCACTTCTTTCTATCTCTATTTGCACCATCTCGAAAATCTCTTCATAACGTGCTTCAATAACTTGTACCAAAGCTTGTCTTGATAGGCGCTTGCTCACACTGTTAGCTTGAGGAAGCTCCACCATCTCATCAATATTAATTGATTTTTGGGAGCACGCCCCATAATTGATTTTTATCGTCTCAGCCAATGGGGTTGAGATTCTTTGCATTTTTGAAATATCACTCGTAACCGTCTCGCCTGCAATAGGCAAAATTGAGGTGTAACATAATGCGCCTTTATAAAAAATAGCGACATCTGTCGTGCCTGCACCAATATTAACTAAACATACGCCATTCTCCTTCTCCTCTTCAGATAATACCGCGGCGGATGCTGATATCGACTGTAAGACGAGGCTATCAATATTAATATGTAACGCTTCAATGCATTTGGTTAAATTAGCGGTAATTGTTTTCTCACAAGCGAGTAAATATACGTGTGCTTCAAGCCTCACGCCAGATAAATCCAGCGGATCTCTAATCTCTCTTTGTCCATCAATTACATATTCTTTGGCAAAGGCGTGGATGATTTCTTGATTAGGCGGCAAGGCTAATGCTGTTGCTGTTTCCATTACTTCATTGATATCATTAAGGGTTACAGAATCACCCGCAATTTTAATCGCACCGCTTGAGTGATAAGTGGTGATTTGGCTGCCAGAAATAATCGCACTCACGGTATTAATTTCAAATTCAGAGTTAGTTTCAGCTTCAGCTTTAGCGGCAGCAATTGCATTAATCGTATGCTCTATATTTGTAACCATGCCCTTACGCAAGCCTTTTGACGGGGCTTCACCATGTCCTAATATTTGGATATCACCATTTAATTGAACCGCGCCAATAACAACACGCACTTTAGCTGTACCCACATCTAAAGCTACTTTAATCCTAACATCATCACCATCAACATCAAACATAATTACCAAGTTCCTTGCACTAAATATTAACATTAATCCTATAAGCTCAAATTATATCATATTGCAATTAGCCACTAATCGCATTTTTAACCCAATCTAATTTAAATTGCCCATCGCTAATATCTATCCCAATTGCATCAATCCGACACGCGCCTTTATAATTTTTCTGCTGCATATAAAACTCAGCGGTTCTTAAAATCTTACGCTGTTTAGTATAGGTGATACTCTCTAAAGCATGGGCGAATGTGGTTTGATCACGCAAGCGCACTTCTATAAAAACTAAAAACTCAGTTTCAGTCATAATTAAATCAATTTCGCCCATACGACATAAATAGTTGCGCTCTAATAAGATTAGTCCCTGTGCTTTTAGATAATTTAAGGCATAATCTTCACCAAATTTGCCGCGTTCTTGTTGTTTTGTCATTATAATTCTCCCTTGATTCTCACTTAAAATAATATTTATGGATCTTAAAATGAAACCCTGCCTTTATGTTGTTGCTACACCGATTGGTAATTTAGATGATTTTACGCCTCGGGCGCAAGCGATCTTACAATCTGTTGATTTAATTTGTGCAGAAGACACAAGGCACTCCAGCCACTTGCTCAGTTATTTTAATATTAAAACTCCGCTAATATCTTTGCATGAGCATAATGAACGTGAGCGTACAGATATGTTATTGAGCAAATTACAGGAAGGCAAAACTCTCGCCCTAATTTCTGATGCGGGCACGCCTTTAATCTCAGATCCTGGTTTTATCTTAGTGCGCACGCTCAAAAGTCATGCTATCCCTGTAATTCCAATTCCTGGAGCTTGCGCTGCAATTACAGCTTTAAGTGTTTGTGGCTTACCAACTGATCGCTTTATCTTTGAAGGTTTTTTATCCGCAAAAGCAAATGCGCGACAACAGCAACTCTTGCAGCTTAAAGATGAATCTCGGACTTTGATTTTTTATGAGTCAAGCCATCGGATCGTGCAGATGCTCAATGATGCAAAAACTATTTTAGGAGCTGAGCGCTTAGGCTTTATTGGGCGTGAAATAACCAAAAAATTTGAATCCTATCTTAATCTTAATCTAAATGATCTGCATGAATATTATCAACAAAATCAAAGCCAGATCCGCGGAGAATTTGTCGTTATCATCGAAGGTGTCGCAAAAAAAGACTTGAAAGCAGATAAGCATGAACTTGATTTAAATTCACTCTTAAGCTCCTTACTTAAAGAGCTTCCCCTAAAAAAAGTCACCCAGATAGTGAGTGAGCTTACAGGTTTGAAAAAAAACTATGTTTATGAGCAAGCACTTATTGTTCAAAATAATGTTATTCAACATGATATTATCCAACATAATATCCCTCAAGATGAAAGTATAAAATCAATTAAGGAATAAGCAAAATGAGTAAGTATTGGCATGGAGATCCTATTTTTGTAATTGGCTTAGGTATTATGGGGCAGCAACAAAACCTAAGTGACAAAGCCTTAAATGCAATTGAATCTGCTGATTTAGTTTTATATCAAAATGTTGATATAGATAATTACCTTATTGTGGGTCAGAAAATTCAACTTAAAGATGATATGGATCTTCTCTGGCGTTCCTTGCATCTTTATTTTAATAAAAAAGTAGTTATTCTAACTGAAGGCGATCCCTTATTTCATGGAATTGGCGAGATATTACTCAAGCGGTTACACAGAGAAGAGCTTGTTTTTCAATCTAATATTTCTCATATTCAAGCAGCTTTTGCTAAAATAGGTCAGCCGTGGCAGGATGCACATGTGATTAATCTTGTCGGGAAATTATCACACACATTGCGCTCCAAACTAGCGCAAAAAGGCTGGTATGCGATTCTATCTGATATAGATAATCCGCCTAGTGTTATTGCTTCAGAGCTATATTTAGCTGATTATGGCGCAAGTCCTATCTGGGTTTTTGAGAATTTAGGCACAGAAGATGAGCAAATAACTTTTGATTACGCGGATGCTCTGTCTAGAAGTAATGAAATATTTTCAAAGAGATTTTTAATGATTTTCAAAGCGATAGGTCCAGGCTTATCCTTACCTGAATTTATTGGAATTAAGGATGATCTTTTTCATCATAATGCGGATAAGCCGCTGCAATTATCAAGCCATTTACGCGTTAATCTATTATCTTTAATTGCAACACGCCGTGATGATACTGCTTGGGTTGTTGGCGCAGGAGTTGGTGAACTTGCGATAGAATGGGCAAGATGGTGCCCAAGCTCGCAAATTCATGCTATAGAATACTCTAAAGAAAATGGCAGCATTATTCTAAAAAATAGAGATCTCTTTGGGGTATATGACAACCTTAGCGTACATATTGCCTCAGCCCCGCCTATTTTAGACCAGCTTGCAGAAGCCCCCGCGGCTATTTATGTAAATGTAAGTGCGCAAGATTCTCGTTTTGAAGTGATCTTAGATGTTTGCTGGGAAAAACTTATTTCAGGAGGAAAATTAATGGTTGGCGCGCGTTCTGAAAATACTAAGCAAGCATTATATAAATATGCAGATCAACTTGCTGATTTTGCAGAAATGAACGCATATAGTTTTGCAATCTCCTCATTAAAAAAAACCAAGAAGATGCGTCTTATGGTGCAAGAACAGCCTTTATTTGTGGCGATTTGGCAAAAGCCTTGATTTATTTCATGATTTTAGTTTCTGGATAAAGCTTAGTTCTTGCCTGTGCAAAAATTGTATATTTATTTTTTACGACTCTCTTTTTTGGCTTGGTTTTCCAGTGCATTGATGAATTTTAGGTATTCCACCTCTACTTGCTCCAGTGTTTTGGATTTGTATTTTTTAAATTCTAATCTAGCCTTATTTTCTGCTTGGCTATGGGATATTTTACCTGCGTTATCCAGCAATTTTCGCCCTGCTGACGCGAGAATACTGTCTAACTCACGAATATAATCTGTCATGCGCATCTCACGTTCTTCAATGGCATTTAACTCTGCTAAATCAAAATAAGCCGAAACTAGGTTATTTAACACGCGTAGCTCTTTATCATTTAAATAGTTTTTGGCTATCATCGCTTCAGCTTGTGTCGGTTGATTGCCTTTAAAGTTGGTTAAGCCCACAAAGGGTTTATCGCTGTCCACACGTAGATAAACCACTTCACTGGCGGTATTACCATGTGCAGCAAAGTGTAGTTTATTTTGGACGACTTTAAAAAAAGTCGTACTGTTTTGGCTTTTGGGGTCGTAGTCCGTTGCTGTGGTGTATAACTCCAATACTTGGCGGTACATCACTTTTTCACTAGAGCGAATATCACGGATACGCTCGAGTAGCTCTTTCCAGTAGCTACCACCACCGAGATTTTTTAAGCGTTCATCGTTTAATACAAAACCTTTTTTGAGATATTCTTTGAGGACGTTGCTTGCCCAAATGCGAAATTGGGTGGCTACTTTTGAGTTGATTCGGTATCCAAGAGATATAACCATATCAAGATTATAATAATCTAAATCACGTGAAACCTCGCGCTCGCCTTCTTGTTGAACTGTTCGGATTTTCCGAACAGTTGCCTCGAGGAGCAATTCGCCATCGGCATAAATGTTTCTAATATGCTCACTTATTGTTGATTTGGTGGTTTGAAAAAGTTCAACTATTTGACGCTGTGTAAGCCAAATATTCTCATCTTCAAATCTAGCCTCGACACGAACTTGATGGTTTGCATCGTTGTATATTAAAAAATTATGATTGGTCATTTATATTCCATTTTAACTCGTGCTTGCCTTCGCTATAACTAAATCTTCATCAAGCGTACTGCCTGAAAATATTAGTTTACGCATATCTTCTATAACTCTTCAATCTTAAATTGGCTATAGCCTTCATAGTAATAGCTTACATCAATGCCTTTCATAAATAGGGCGCGGTCATCAATTTTATTGGTAAGATCTTGTTTGAGTAGAGTTTTAATTTCAACATCTTTCACCGCACTGCGCTGCATGGAGGAGAGATAATCCTCCTTATCGACCTCATTCCAATCTATCACTTGTTTGATTTTTGTTTTAAGGATGAGATCAAGCCAGATACGCATAGCGCGTCCATTGCCTTCGCGAAAAGGATGAACAATGTTCATCTCCACATATTTTTCGATAATCTCATCAAAATCACCTTGCGGCATCTTGTCGATATGCGCAAGCGACTGGGATAAATAGATCAGCGGTGCAAAACGAAAATTACCCTTGGAGATATTTACTGCACGAATTTTGCCTGCAAAGTCATAAATATCCTCAAACAAATAGGCGTGGATAACAGCAAGCCCTGCAAAAGTACCAACATCAACGCGAGCAATATCTCCTGAGTCAAAAAGTTGCTTGGCTTTTTGCTTACTTATTTTTTCTTCAGCTATTGCCAAGTCAACTTGATTGGTGATGTTAAGCTTGTTTTCTAAGATCATTTTGCCACTTTCAAAGTTATATTTATTTGATTTTTAAGATATTTTGCATATACCAAAGAGTATATTCATTATCAGGATACAAAATTTTAACTATTTTAAAAATCTCATCAGCCTCTTTTTTTCGATTATTTTTAATTAAAGCAGCAAGATAATGCACAATAACCTCAGGCTCTTTCATTTGATTATAAGCGACCTCCAAATAATCTAATGCTTGCGGATAATCCCCAATTTGATAATACATCCAGCCCATGCTATCCATAATTGCCATACTGTTTGGCATCAATTTATACGCTTGTTCAATCATGATTTTAGCTTCTGGATAAAGCTGCGTTTTTTCCTGCTCAAAAATCACATATCCAAGCCCATTTAGAGTATTTACATCATTTGGGTTATCTTTGAGTCTTAGCCGCATTAAGCTTTCAAACTCATCATAACGCCCGAGTTTAAGTGCGAGCAGAGCTTTAGAGTTAATTAGGCTTCCATCTTCAGGAAAATATTGGATCATTAACGAGCTTAAGAGATAAGCTTCTTGATAATAGTTATATTTTTCTAATTGAAACACTTCTTGTAAGTATAAATCTTTCTGACTTTTGGGATATTTTGCGCGTAAAAACCCCATTTGCTCGGTAAAAGCGAGAAGATTTTTTTCAGCTAAAAATGTTTCAACTACAATTAATTCACGTGCCAATAAAGTAGGTGCATCATCTAATTTTAGATAATTTTGCCGTGCTTCTTGATACTTGCCTTGTTTTTTATATAAATTAGCTTGATTTACTATGGATTTATTGATATCAAAAATTGCAATTTTATTGATAGCTATTTGTGCTTTATTGATATTTCCAAGCTCTAAATAGAGCATGAATTGCATTAAGCTTAAATCTAAATTTGTAGAATTAGTATTTGCGACCGTATTTAAAATGTGCTCAGCTTTTAAATATTCAAGATTTTTTACCAGAAATTTTGCATAAAGCAGCGCGGCATCAACCTCATTAAAATCAGTTTGGAGCGGAGACTTAGAGTAGTGATAAAGCAGTGCTAAGGCTTCTTTTATTTTATTATCCTGCCACATTAATTCAGCTTTTAATTGAATAAAATCAAATGAGATTGGATTAAACTCTAATGCCTTGTTAATCATTTTATTGGCATTAATTGTATTTCCATCCTCATTGGCAATATAAGCTGCAAAAAATTGCCCCATACCATCTTTTTTTGTATTCATATCGCCTAATTTATCAAAAACATAAACGAGCTTATCAGAATCAATAACATCTTTTATGCCTGAATAAACAAAGCTATATCCATTTTTATTTTCATTTTGGAGCATAACAATCAATTGATTTAAAGTATCAATCGCAGCGTCAATTTTATTATTTTTTATTTGAATTAGCGCAAGGACTTCAAGTGCAGCTGAGTTATTAGGCTCAGTCTTTACCCATTGCAAGGCTTCCTTTTCAAAATCCTGCTCATTTTTATTGTAAAAAGCTAAGCCCAAAATACGTGCTAATAATGGGGTCTCATCGCCATAATTCTTAATACTTTGATAGCTTTCTATTGCTGTTTTAAAATCACCGTGTAAAGCCGCTGTTTCAGCGAGTAATATTTTATAGGTTCGATCAGAATCATCATTAAGTACATGTTTAAGATCGTGCGGCTTTGGTTTAGGTGCGCTTATTTGTGTGCTCTGTATAGCAGGATTAATCGCAGGATTAACATTAGGCTTTGCCGCTGCAATTGATAATATATTTGGTTGCAAGCATAAAATAAACAATAGAGTGCTTAGTTTTATAGTTATTTTATTTTTTTTAATATGATTTATTTTCACTTGGTTTATTTTTACTAGGTTTATTTTCATTAGTAGCACTTCCAGTTAAATTTATTTAATTACTAAAGTTTAAGCGTTTATTTTACATCAAAATAGCGATATAACAAGATTAAACACTACGCGTGCCTTGATGAAATATTGCGCCTACTTTGTACAAATTATTGTACAATAATTGTGGTTTTATTTTAATAAAAGGTAAATATAATGGAAGCGATTAGCTACTCATATGCTAGACAAAATCTAGCAAAAACAATGGATAAAGTTGAAGAAGATAGAAGCCCTGTGCTGATAACAAGACAAAATGGTGCACCTGTAGTCATGATGGCTTTATCGGAGTTTAATGCGCTAGAGGAGACTGCCCACTTACTGAGCTCGCAAGCTAATTTAGAAAGATTAACTCAGTCAATTAAACATGCTCGCGCAGGTAAGCTGAAGCAATATAAATTGGTAGAATAATGAATTTACTATTTACACCTGAATCAAGGGAAGAGTATCAGTGGTTTATGCAGAATGATAAGCCTAACTTAAAGCGCATTAATCTGCTGATTAGAGAAATTCAACGAGCGCCATTTGAGGGCATAGGCAAGCCTGAACAACTACGCTACAATCTAGCGGGCTATTGGTCACGCAGAATATCTGGGAAACATCGCTTAGTTTATGCAATAGAAGATGCGGCACTTGTGATCATTCAATGCCGCTTTCACTACTAAATCTAGCGTATTTAGCTTGTTTATATATATTAATAATGCTCATGGTTTTAATTAAACTGGCTCTTAGAAAGAACCTTATCTGCGAGATCAATTTGCCTTGGTGTAAATTGACGTTTATGCTCATTCCAAGCATAGGTAGCCTTCACAATGTCATCGCTAGCGGTTATCTTGCTTTTTGTTTTAATCCAATGAACGGTGGCGAGTAATTCTAATCCAAAAGATGACTCAAACCCTTCAATAAGCTGTGATACTCTCTCAAAACGTTGTTTAGTCTCAGGTTCTTGAGCCAAAAAGGCGCTGGCCTCTTCTATCGCGCCTGGGATTAACTGTAACTCTTTATTTGGATCATCCCCACCATCTGCATATCCTAAAATATAATGCCCTTCCATTTCATTAAGAACATGACGTAAATTTTCTGCATACGGGCCATAAGTTGCTTTTGTATATCGCAAGCGTAAAGGCTGACCTGCTACTTGCATAAAATAAAGTAGTTTATGGACTTCTAATAAAGATACTGATGGATCAAGTAAGCCTGCTAAATAACGCTGCATTAGTTCGATAAGAATAGCTCGCCCTACTGTCATTTTAGGGGGTTTTTTATTACGAACGATAACATCATTCTCAGGCGCTCCATTAGGTTCATAAACCAGCACATCCACATTGGGTATGGCACTCATTACTAATTTAATTTTATCACGGACTAATTGCCAGTCTAAGCCGCCAAGACCCGCGCCTAATGGCGGAATAGCAATTGATTTTATTTTATATTTTTTAATGTCCTCAACCAAAGCAACAAGACCTGATTCTATATCTTCAATTCTACTCGCACCTCGCCAGTGACGCTTAGTTGGGAAATTAATAATATAGTGCGGAGCTGTGAGCTTGCCTGTTTCAAAAATAAACATTTTCCCAGTTATCATTTGACCAGCATCACACACTTTAGCGTAAGCTTTAAAGTTATCAGGCCATGCTTTTTTAAACTGCAAAGCAATACCACGCCCCATAATACCAACACAATTGACAGTATTTACAATCGCATCAGCGTCAGCGTGTAGAATATCTCCGCTCGTAAATTTGATCATGCTATTTGCCTCATTAGTAGTACCATTCTGGTTTGATTGTAACATCTGGGCGATATTCTGCCTCTGATAATGCATCGATCACAAGTTGAGATGTTTTTTGTGAATGAACACCTATCATTTCGATAAGTTGCCAAGGACAAGCGTATTCTACAAGAAATTCAGCTTGCTTGCCCTCTTTACAATCTTGCCAGTTTGTTGCGTGTATTGCTTGCCAATTAAGTTCCTCTAGCTGCTCCAAACTACAGCGATCTTCAAAATAATAAGCACCTGCATTGGATAAGGTAAATGCCCAGCGTTTATTATTCTTCTCAGCCCATGTAACCCCTGTGTGCAGATCAATTTGAAGGTGAATAATAGGCTCTTGACCACCAATATATTGTAGTTCTGGATTATTCCTACGGAAGAGCAAGTACAACATAATTGAGCGCGGACAAAAATAAAAGGGCACGCATTGACCAACATAAAGCTCAGGATGGCTATTTAATGAATTCGTTAAGCGACGTTGCTTAATCTCAGTCAGCCCAATATTTGTTCCAGTAACATTATTCTGCGTAATTTGCTCATCACAATATAAGCCTTCATTATTAATAATAGAAAGCAATCTATCTACATGAACAATATGGTATATTTTTATGTTATCTGGAATAGTCATGTTTTCTCCTTAATATGCGATTTCCATCTTAATTCCTAGGCTTTCAAGCCTATATTTGTCCACCCACTCCTTTATATTTCTCAACAAATGCGGCAATTTTCTGGAAAACGCTCTGTTTTTTCGTTCTGTATTCTGGGTTTAATGGGCTTAATTTGGGTAGTGTTGCGTTGAGCTCGGTGCCGTTTTCACTTGCATATTCTCGTTTTAAAGAGGCGCTGATATAGCGTTTAGCGGCATCTTCGTTTAAATTTTCAGAACTAATTAAAGCGATAACTTCTTGCTGCTGCTTCTCTTGCGCAAATTTGAAAAACGCATCAATAATACTTGCTTTGTCAATAATCTCATCGAGGTTGGTTTGATTAATAAAATCAACCACCAAGCTCTCTTTAGCGCGGTTATTAAAGCTGGCACGGATTAAGCGGCGCACCTCATCAATTAACGCTTCTTTATTGCTGCTTTTTTTATTCTTGTCAAAGATCAGCTTAAGAATGTAATCAAGATCAATTTCTTGTGATTTAAGTAAGTCCACTTCAAAGATTACATCATCCCAGTCAATATTCGATTTGTCTTTCTCATTCGCTGACTTTTCACGGCGTAACCAATCACGCGTATCGTTATAGCTTGAACAATAATCTTGAATCGCTCGTTCGGTTGGTATCACATTTGCTTGCATTGCCGTAACATCTTCATCAGTAAGGTAATGTTTTTCTTTAAATGCCGCGACAGCTTCTACATTATTGGTATCAACATGCTGTAGTGCTTTTAGTGCGGTGAATTCATCGTAGTTTTGGAGTACATTTTCAGCTTGTAAATATTTACCAAATAATTTAGCAAAATCTTTTTTATCTTGTTCTTTTTCAATCTTATCAGGGTTTGGAAAGCGTGTTTGCAACTCGGCTACAATTTCTAAATAACCACTATGTACACTTCCTGTGGCTGAATCGGTAAAGCCTTCCATATACTGCGTATAGCTTTTTTCTAGCACTACGTTTCTCGTTTTTTCGTCGCCAAATAGCGTAATTGCATCAATCGTCGCCTGCTCTAAATCACGGAAGGTGACAATATTACCAAAGGTTTTAATGGAATTATAAATACGATTCGTGCGAGAAAATGCTTGAATTAAGCCGTGGTAACGTAAGTTTTTATCGACAAATAAGGTGTTTAACATGGGTGCATCAAATCCTGTTAAAAACATACCGACCACAATTAACAAGTCTACTTCTTGACTTTTGACGCGTTGCGCAAGGTCGCGATAGTAGTTTTGGAAGTTATCACTGTCTACACTAAAGTTAGTTTTAAACATGACGTTATAGTCATTAATAGCGGCGGTTAAAAACTCTTTGGCACTGCTGTCCATTGCCGTGACCTCAAAGCTTTCATCCGCTATTTCACCCTTAGCATTTTGCTCTTCGTTGGCAGCAAAAGAGAAGATCGTCGCAACCTTAAGCGGATGGCTGTTATTATTGTTTTCAGGCTCGTTTTGTAAATGTTTAAACGCTTCATAATACGCCTTAGCAGCATCAATATTACTCACGGCAAACAGGGCATTAAAACCCTTACCACCCGCTTGAAGGCGATGCGTTTTTTGCCTGAAATTATTTAAAATATACTGGGTTATTTCAGAAATACGCATGGGGTGTAACAACGCCTGCTTATTTTCAGCAGCTGATAGTTTCTTCTCATCTTGCTCAGACTCAATCACTTTGAATTTTTGGCGCACATCGTTGTAATCTACCTTGAACTTTAATACTTTTTCATCACGAATCGCATTGGTAATCACATACGCGTGCAACTCACAGCCAAAGACGCTGGCGGTTGTTTCAGATCCCAAAGCATTTTCAGAAAAAATAGGCGTTCCTGTAAACCCAAATTGATAATACTTTTTAAATTTTCTCTTTAAGTTTTTTTGCGCCTCACCAAACTGGCTGCGGTGCGCTTCATCAAAAATAAACAGCACTTGCTTTGTGTAGATGGGTAAATCCTGTTCACTTTTCATTAAATGGTTGAGTTTTTGTATCGTGGTTACAATGATTTTATTATCATCTTTTTCAAGATTACGCTTTAATCCTGCGGTACTATTTGAGCCATTCACGCTATCAGGCGAGAATTTTTGATATTCTTTCATCGTTTGAAAGTCCAAATCTTTACGGTCAACCACAAAAAATACTTTATCGATAAACTCAAGCTCAGTGGCTAAGCGTGCCGCTTTAAAGCTGGTTAAGGTTTTACCCGATCCCGTCGTATGCCAAATATAGCCACCGCTTTCGGTTTTGCTCCAATTTTTGGCTTGATATGTGCTTTTAATTTTCCATAAAATGCGTTCAGTCGCAGCGATTTGATAAGGGCGCATCACTAACAGGTTATTGCTCACATCAAACACGGAATAATTAATTAAGACATTCAATAAGGTGTTTTTTTGCAAAAAAGTGGCGGTAAAGTCGGTTAAATCTTTAATCGGTTCGTTATCAGATCGCGCCCAATTCATGGTGAAATCAAAACTATTTTTATCGCGCTTGGTTGTATTGGCAAAATAGCGCGTGTCGGTACCGTTTGAAATCACAAAAATCTGGAGGTATTTAAATAATGAATTATCAGCGTTAAAGCTCTCTTTACTGTAACGGTGAACTTGGTTAAACGCTTCACGAATCGCAATTCCGCGCTTTTTAAGCTCAATATGTACCAAAGGCAAACCATTAACTAAAATAGTGACATCATAGCGATTCGCGTGTGATCCTGTTTGCTCAAACTGCTTAATCACTTGGAGTTTATTTTTGGTGATATTTTGTTTATCGAGCAAGTAGATATTTTGAATATGACCATCATCAAAGACAAAATCATAAATATAATCATCATGAATCTTACGCGTTTTATCGATGCTGTTATCGCTAGATTTATCTAGATATTGTTCAATAAAGCGCAACCATTCTGTATCTAAAAACAAGACATTATTTAAGTTTTGCAGCTGAATGCGTATATTTTCAAGCATGGCTTTAGGCGAGTTTAAGGCCGCCATATATTCATAGCCTTGTTTTGTCAGATCGCTTATGAGCTCACGCTCTAACGCATCTTCGCTTTGATAGATTTCACTAAGCTGCGGTTTTTTGGTGTATTTATCCAAAATGATGAAGTTTTTTAATTCTGCGATGGTATTCGTGTAATTAGTCATGTTTTATACTCTGTTTTATTGGTATTTGTTCTAACCCTTCCCCCCCTAAATCCCCCCTTAGCAGGGGGGACTTGCTCCTACCCATGTGAATGGGGAGGTTTGAAGAGGTTGTTTTTCTAGCTGCTGAGTAGTTATGCCTATTTTAGACTTTTATAGATGTGCCATTTTACTGTGCAAAACTTAAATCACTCACGGCTTCTACTTTATAAATACCATCTTTAAAAGATATTTTAGTTACGCTCGCATTTTTAATACTCCCAGCTTTTAAATCACTTTGTGTATCAAATATATTAACCATAGCGGCAATACTTAAGCCATGCGATACGATTAGTATATTACCACCTCCATTCTCTTCAGATTGCGCTACAATCTCTTCTAAACTTGCTTTTAAGCGTGCTGTGATTTGCGTATAATCTTCAGCTGCCCAATTATCACTTGGTGATTTGGCTCTTACTTTTGCATCTAAAATAGCTACGCTATTGGCAAAATTCTGAACAGATATCCCTGCATCAAACCATTCTTTCAAAGTCAAACCTTGAGATTTTGCGATATCTGTCCACATAGTTTCATTTAAATCACCTTCATATGTTCCAAAATTAAACTCACGTAAACGCGGATCTAATTTTAGAATAAGTGTTGGTGCTTGTTTGGTGAGTAATATATTTGCCGTTTCAATACTGCGCCCACTATCACTACTATAAGCACTATTCATGCTAACTTTTTCAAGCCCTAGAGCTGTTTTTTTAGCAACATCAATTCCTGCTTGAGTAAGTGGAGCATCGGCAAATCCTTGGACTCTATCTGTGGTATTGAGCATAGTTTTGCCGTGACGCACGATCCATAAAGTTGTATCGGCACTCGCTGTATTTGCTAAAGCGATTATTCCAATTAAGAAACTTGAACTTAAAATAGAAGATATTTTTTTGATTTGCATAAGATTACTCCAAAGACATTTATTAAAATATTCAAGGTACATTTTTTAAGATTAAAAAGTTGGGTTTGCTAAATTTAAAAAGCTCCCCTTCGCAGGGGGACTTTTACAGCTCCTCCCTTGAGAAGGGGAGGTTGGGAGGGGCTTCTTTAACTGCTGAGTAATTACATCAAATCAAATCAGCCCCGTGTGAGGCGATTACTTTTTTATACCAATAAAAACTTGCTTTAAGATAACGTTTGCCATCGCCTTCACCTTGATCATTTTTATCAACATAAATAAAACCGTAGCGTTTTTTAAGCTCACCAGTTGAGGCACTTACTAAATCTATCGGCCCCCAAGTGGTATAGCCTAAAATATCCACGCCATCAATCACACCAAGTGCCATTTGCGCAATATGCTGGCGTAAATAATCAATCCGATAAGGATCATTAACGCTGCCATCATTCTCTAAAACATCATTTGCGCCCAAGCCATTCTCAACAATAAATATAGGTTTTTGATAACGCTCGTAAACTTTATTCATAACATAGCGCAATCCTTGTGGATCAATCTGCCAGCCCCAATCTGAAACCTTTAAATATGGATTAAGAACTCCGCCAATTAGTTGATCCTTAACGCTAACTTCTTCAGGATTACTTGTGAAAGCACTACTAAAATAGTAACTAAAGGCAACAAAATCAATCACGCCTTCTTTTAAAATATCTAACTCTTCAGGCAATATTTCAATGCTAACGCCTGCTTTTTTAAATAATTTTTGAGTGTAATAAGGATAAACACCACGTACTTGAATATCAGGAAAGAAATAGCCTTCTTGCTCTTTTTCAAGGACTAGTAATTGATCATCAGGATTGCAGCTAAATGGATACATCGCTGATGCCATAATCATACCGCCAATTTTTGCATCAGGAATAATCTTATGACATGCATTAACCGCCAAAGCACTTCCAACTAATTGATTGTGCGCACATTGATAGATTAATTGCTTTTTCTCTTGCTCAGATTCTTGCTCAAATTCAAGTCCTGCCCCAATAAAAGGCAGATGAAACATCATGTTGATCTCATTAATTGTGATCCATAATTTAACTTGATCTTTATATCTGCTAAATACGGTTATTGCATAAGTTTCAAATAATTTAATTAACTTTTTATTGCGCCAGCCGCCATATTGCGTGACCAGATTATAGGGGAGATCAAAATGGCATAGTGTTACCAGAGGCTGCATTCCAAGGCTTAATGCTTTGGCAAATACGCGCTCATAATACGCAAGCCCAGCTTCATTTGGAGTAGCATCATCCCCATTTGGAAAAATCCGTGACCATGCAATTGAGGTTCTAAATACGGTAAATCCCATTTGGGCTAATAATTCAAGATCAGTTTCATAGTGATGATAAAAATCAATCGCCTCGTGATAAGGATAAACTCCTGTTATTGCTTTAACAGATGGCTGAATCGCGCCATTTGGGAGCATATCTGCAATAGATAAACCTTTACCATCCGCTAAATAAGCACCTTCTGTTTGGTGCGCAGCCACAGCTCCACCCCATAAAAAACTTTTTGGAAATACACTCATGTTTAACTCCTTGTTGTTTAAAATATTATTTAAAATGTAAATTCTAGGCCCCAGCCTCCGCCTCTCTTTTTTGGAAAGGGGTTAGGGGAGTAACCCCATTAAGTTAAGGATTTTACAAGCCCCCCTAAATCGCCCTTAGCAATGGGGACTTTTATAGCTTTATCTAAACACGCTAATAACCTCGCTATCAATATCAACAGCACCTGTTTCTATCCCAATTACATCAAGATAATCATCAGTATTGCTTATTATCATCAGCGTCATGGTAGAGAAATTAGCCTCAAGAATAGCTTTCTGATTAAACTTGATCAATAAATCACCCTTATTTACCTGCTGATCCTTAAGTATAAATGATTCAAAATGTAAGCCATTAAGCTTAACTGTATCAATTCCAATATGTACTAATATTTCTATAGCATCACTAGTTTTTAAGCAAAATGCATGTTTACTTGCAAATACAGCGCTAATTACACCTGTTGCTGGTGCATAAACTTCACACCAATTATTTTCAGTATTTGGAAGAATTGCGACACCTTTACCCATTGCAAGTGAAGCAAAAGCTTGATCATCGACATCATTAAGTGCCATTAATGTACCTTTTAACGGGCTATGAATCTTTTTAAGATCTAACATAGGTTTGGCAGGATTTACTAATGGGTCTAAATCTCCTTGTTTATGTTTAGCAAGAGCTGGAATACCAAAGAAGAAAGAGAGAATTGCGCCAATAAAAAAGGCAATTAAAGAGCTAAATATTGCCGCCCAAAATGCAGCTGGGATAACGCCAGATGCTGGAATAAGTATAGGAAAAACAAATATTCCCATAGGTCCAAAGGCAAATACTTTAGCACTATAAGCCCCCATGATCGCCCCGCCAACCGCGCCGCCAATACAACCAAATATAAAAGGGCGTTTAAGCGGTAAATTCACACCATAAATAATCGGCTCGGTAATCCCAAATATACCTGCACTAATTCCTGATCCTGCAATGGCTTTAAGCTTAACATCAGACGTTCTGAGCATTACTCCTAAACTTGCGCCAACTTGACCAAAGGTTGCGGGCAAAATAAATGGTGATAATGTATCAAATTTTAAAGTCGCAATATTATTTAGCATAATCGGAATTAAACCCCAATGCAGCCCAAAAATGACACATATTTGCCAAATTGTGCCAACTAAAGCCCCTGCGATAATTGGGCTAAATACATACGCGCTCATATATAACGAGGATAAACCATGGCTTAAATAGGTTGCAAGAGGGCCTATCACCAATAATGTTAGCGGTGCGATTAAGACTAAGCATGTGAACGGAGTTACAAAAATTCTAAAAGATTGATGATAGATTTTATTGCAAAAACCTTCAAGTTTGGCACAGGCATAAGCTGCTAGAATAATTGGAATAACCGAACTTGTATAATTAATAAGCGTAAAGTCTATGCCTAATAATGATTGCGTCTCGCCTCCAAATCCGGCTAATGCGATCATGTTGGGATGGACTAACGCACCTGCGATGAGCATTGTTACAAACGGATTACCGCCAAATTTATTACCTGCGGTATATGCTAGAAAAAAAGGTAAAAAGTAAAAAATACTATCTGCTATCGCAAATAAAATAATATAACTTGATTGTGCCGGATCAAGCCATTTAAAACCGATCGCTAAAGCAAGTAAACCTTTTAAAATACCCGCTGCTGCCATTGCGCCTAAAATAGGCGTGAAAATTCCTGAGATAGTATCAATCAACTGATTAAACGGATTAGTTTTTTTAAGTGTTCCTGATATTTTATTTGAATTATCCTTTGAACTATTCTTTGAATTATCCTTTGGATTATCCGCTAAATTTAAACTTGCTTTTAGTTCTTTATAAACATCGCTTACGTGATTGCCAATAACAACCTGAGTTTGTCCGCCGCTATAAATAGCGGTTAGCACCCCTTCAATAGATTTAAGCGAATCAAGACTAGATTTATGCTCATTAACTAGTTTAAATCTTAGCCGTGTTGCACAATGAATCACATTCTTGATATTGCTCGCACCACCCAAATTCTTAATGATTTGTGTAATCGTTTCGGTATATTGCATAATTTATAAATCCCCCAAGCTTTTTTTAGAAAATAAAAAAACCCAAACAAGAAACCAGCACTAAGTGCGGCTTTGTTTAGGTTTTGCCTGCTAACGCAGTAACAATCCTTTTATCATAAAATTATAAAACTGACGAAAAGATTAAACCAATTTTCTTATAATCACAAGAAATTTTACATAAAAATTATGCCATTTGTTCATATAGATCATAAGTATCTGTATCTACAATATTAACATCAACCCATAAACCAATTAATCCTTCTGGAGCATCTTCAATAATTACCACTCCATCAATCTCTGGCGCATCTGCACAGCTTCTTGCGACGGCAAAACCATCTTCATTATAGCTATCTACCAATACTTGCATGGTTTGCCCGATCTTAGCGTTTAATTTTTCTGCAGAAATAGCCGCTTGAGTTTCCATGAACCTAGCTAAACGCTCCTGCTTGATCTCCTCTGGGATAGGATTAGCCAATTCATTGGCGCGTGCACCTGTAACAGGTGAATAACAAAATGCACCGACGCGATCTAATTTTGCCTCTTTAAGAAAATCAAGTAAACACTCAAAATCCTCCTCAGTTTCGCCTGGGAAACCGACAATAAACGTAGAGCGCAACACAATATTTGGACAAATTTCACGCCATTTTTTAATTCTGGCTAAAATATTTTCAACATTTGCGGGGCGTTTCATATCCTTTAAAATACGCATTGATGCATGTTGTAAAGGAATATCTAAATAAGGTAGGATTTTACCATCACGCATTAAAGGAATTAACTCATCAACATGCGGATATGGATAAACATAATGCAGGCGAATCCATATGCCAAGTGTCGCTAACTGCTCGCAAAGTTCAGTTAAGCGTGTTTTAACAGGGCGACCTTCCCAAAACTGCATCTTATATTTAACATCAACACCATAAGCACTGGTATCTTGAGCAACTACCAGCAGCTCTCTAACCCCTGATTCGACTAACTTTTTTGCTTGCGCTAGGACTTGATCCACAGGATATGAATCTAATTTACCGCGCATAGATGGGATGATGCAAAAAGTGCAAGCATGATTGCAACCTTCTGAAATTTTAAGGTAAGCATAATGTTTTGGCGTTAATTTTATTCCAGCAGCTGGAACTAAATCCATAAATGGATCATGCGGCTTGGGTAAATGTTTGTGCACCGCGCTCATTACTTCAACTAAAGCATGAGGACCTGTTATGGCTAATACTTTAGGATGAACCGCAAGTATCTCATTTGCTCTAGCACCAAGGCAACCTGTGACAATTACTTTACCATTCTCAGCAATTGCCTCACCAATGGTTTCTAAGCTTTCTTGAACCGCAGAGTCAATAAAGCCACAGGTGTTAACTACAACTAAGTCGGCAGTGTGATAATCTGGGCTTATCTCATAACCTTCAGCTTTGAGCTGGGTTAGGATATGTTCAGAGTCAACTAATGCTTTAGGGCAGCCAAGTGATATAAAACCAATTTTAGGGATATTAGACATAATTCTCATTTAATGTGTAACGAGTAGTTCTATAAAATAAAAAGCCTCTCTAATAGTATAAGAGAGGCTTTAGGGCACATCTATTAATTGCTTTTTCTGTGTTACACGATATTATTAAAATGCTTATTTACCTAAGTAAACTGCGCTTTTCAATAATATCGCAAGCTTCGATAAGTCTAATTTATAGAAGTCCCCCTTTAGAAATATTAAAAATATAGATTAACGTGGGCGTAATTCAATTGATTTGCGGCTTTCATTTACGCGTTCACGTAATTCTTTACCTGCTTTAAAATGCGGAGAATACTTACCGTTTAATGCAACTGCATCGCCAGTTTTAGGGTTGCGACCTGTCCTTGGAGCACGATAATGAAGAGAGAAGCTGCCAAATCCACGAATTTCAATACGCTTGCCTTCAGATAAGGTTTCGCTCATATGTTCAACCATTAATTTAACGGAAGCTTCGATATCTTTTAGTGGAATTACTGGGTATTTTATAGATAGTCTTTCTATTAGTTCTGACTTAGTCATATTATTTTCCTTTTTATAAATGGTTATTATTCGTACCTGCTTATTTAACTAATTAACATCAATCAAAATAAGACAGCTTATTAAGTGTAGCTTAAAATTTAAGTAATTTATTAAATATGTTTAAAATAATTAGTATTTAAGTAATAATTATTTTAAACACTGAATAATATGCTAATACCTTATGAATTATACAAGATAATTAGCTGTTTTTCATTTGTTCTTTTAATAAATCACCAAGAGTTGCACCAACTGCTGTTTTACGCGTTGAGGTGTAATCTGAAGCAACAACTTCATCTTCAAGATTATCTTTCGCTTTAACAGATAGAACTATAGTGCGATTCTTTTTATCAACATTAATGAATTTAGCTTCCACTTCATCCCCAACATTGTAAACATTGCGTACATCTTCAACGCGTTCACGCGAGATATCTGCCGCACGTAAAGAGCCTTCAACACCGCCGCCAAGATCAATCACCGCAGCTTTAGCATCTACACTAATAACATTACCTTTAACAATCGCGCCCTTAGCAGTATCAGCTAAGAAATTAGAGAAAGGGTCTTGATCTAATTGCTTAATACCCAAAGAGATACGTTCGCGTTCTGCATCAACTGCAAGAACCATAGCTTCAACTTCTTGACCTTTCTTATAATCGCGTACAGCCTCTTCGCCTGTAGCATTCCAAGAAATATCAGATAGATGAACTAAGCCATCAATACCGCCATCTAGACCAATGAAGATCCCAAAATCAGTGATTGATTTGATTTTTCCAGAAACACGATCATTTTTATTAAAGTTTGTTGCAAACTCTTCCCAAGGATTAGCTTGACATTGCTTCATACCTAGAGAAATACGGCGACGCTCTTCATCAATTTCTAAAATAACAACACCAACCTCATCACCTAAAGTCACAACCTTAGCAGGGTTAACATTTTTATTTGTCCAATCCATTTCAGAAACATGCACAAGACCTTCAATGCCAGTTTCAATTTCAACAAAGCAACCATAATCAGTGATATTAGTAACTTTACCATCGGTGCGTGTGCCTGATGGGAAACGTTGTGCTAATGCAGCCCATGGATCATCACCAAGTTGTTTTAGACCTAATGAAACGCGATTACGTTCACGGTCAAATTTAAGAATTTTAACTTCAATTTCTTGATTAGCTTCAACAACTTCAGAAGGATGACGGACACGCTTCCAAGCCATATCTGTAATATGTAACAAACCATCGATGCCGCCAAGATCCAAGAATGCGCCGTAATCAGTAAGGTTTTTAACCACACCTTTAACCACATCACCTTCTTGAAGTTTAGCTAAAAGCTCTTCACGATCTGCCGAGAATTCAGTTTCAACAACCGCTTTACGTGATACAACCACGTTATTGCGTTTTTGATCTAATTTAATTAGTTTAAGCTCTAATTCCTTACCTTCTAAGAAAGTTGTATCACGCACAGGGCGAACATCAACTAAAGAACCAGGTAGGAATGCGCCAATGCCGCCGATATCAACTTTAAAGCCACCTTTAACTTTATCTGTAATAAAGCCTTTAATGATTTCATTAGCTTCCATTGCTTTTTCTAAACGAATCCACACCGCAGCGCGTTTCGCTTTTTCACGTGATAAACGTGTTTCGCCAAAGCCATCTTCTAAAGATTCAACAACAACGTCAACTCTATCGCCAACTTTAACTTCTAATTCGCCTGCTTCATTTTTAAACTGTTCCGCAGGAATAACGCCTTCACTTTTAAGACCTGCGTCAACAATAACGACGTCTTTTTCAATACCAACAACTAGTGCCTCTATAACGGTACCTTGTTTAATATCTTGTTTGGTAAGTGATTCTTCAAAGAGTGCAGCAAAACTTTCAAATGTCATGTAATAAATACTCTCATTAATACAACAGGATTATTGCATTATGGTTTAAGTTAATAAAATAGTAGGATTGATATAAATTATCAATAACTTATTTTTAAGACAAGTAACTTTAAAATAAATAATTTTAACATTAATAGCTTAAAGATAAATCAAGCTAATTAAGATCAACCTGATGGATGTAAATATGTAAATATGTAAATATGTAACTAAAAACTAAATTTTACTTTCGATGTAATTCCATGCAAGCTTAAAAACTTGATCACCATCTAGGCTGGATGTATCAATAATCAGCGCATCTTCTGCGGCAATTAAGGGTGAAACAGCCCGAGTTCGATCACGGTGGTCGCGTGCATTTATATCATCAATAAGATTTGGCATAGTAGCTGAAAATCCTTGTTTTAACAACTGCTCAAAGCGTCTTTGTGCTCTTATTTGTGCACTTGCGTGTAAAAATAATTTTATTTTAGCATCAGGAAAGATACAAGTACCCATATCACGCCCATCTGCAATCAGTCCAGGTTCATTTGCAAAGTTTTTTTGAAAGGCAATTAAAGCTTGGCGTACATCATTATGCTTGGCAAGAATTGATGCAAAAGTTCCTGTTTGCTCAAGACGTAAATTTACAGTTATATTTTTTTCACCTAGAAAAATATCCAAGCCCTTTGAATTTTTTTCAAAACGTAATGGGATATTATGCGCAATTTTTGCAAGTTTGGCACTATCTTCTAAATCAATATTTAAATCAATAGCATAAAGTGCGAGGGCGCGATAAATAGCTCCAGAATCTAGAAGTTTATAGCCTAGTTTTGCAGCTAAAGAAAATGCAAGCGTGCCTTTACCAACCCCGCTAGCACCATCAATCGTTATAATTGGAACATGTGAGTTCATTATATCTCCTAGCTACTTGAGTAATTTGGTGCTTCTTTGGTGATCGTGACATCATGGACGTGTGATTCGCGCATACCTGCATTAGTAATTTTCACAAACTGAGGCTTGGTGTGCATCTCCGTTAGATTTTTACAGCCAACATAACCCATTCCAGCGCGAACTCCACCCATTAATTGATGGATAATAGGTGCGATCGAACCTTTGTAAGCTACGCGCCCTTCTATGCCTTCAGGTACCATTTTATCGGTGCTAGAACCTTCTTGAAAGTAGCGATCGGATGAGCCATCACTCATTGCTCCTAAAGATCCCATACCACGATAAGCTTTATAAGTACGCCCTTGATAAAGCTCAACTTCACCAGGAGCCTCATCTGTCCCAGCAAGCAGACCGCCAAGCATAATAACATCAGCTCCAGCTGCAAGAGCTTTAACTATATCGCCTGAATAACGAATTCCGCCATCAGCGATAACAGGAATACCCGTGCCTTTTAGCGCACTTGCAACATTTGCGATAGCAGTAATTTGGGGCACACCCACACCTGCAACCACACGGGTTGTACAAATTGAGCCAGGACCTATTCCAACTTTAACCGCGTCAGCTCCAGCTTCAACCAAAGCCAGTGCTGCACTTGCCGTTGCGATATTGCCTGCGATAATTTGCAAGTTAGGATAATCTTGGCGGGTTTTTCTAACTCGATCAATTACGCCCTTAGAATGCCCGTGCGCAGTATCAATCACAATTACATCAACCCCAGCCTCAACTAAGGCTGCGATACGCTCTTGTGTGCCAACGCCAGCACCAACTGCAGCTCCAACAATTAAACGCTCAAATGAGTCGGTGCTTGCATTAGGATAAGATTGCGAGCGCGATAAATCTTTAACAGTTATCAATCCCTTAAGATCAAAAGTATCATTAATAACTAAAACGCGCTCAACTCTATGAATACGCACCAAAGCGCGAACCTCATCAAAACTTGCACCTTCTTTAACGTAAATCAATTTATCCTTAGGAGTCATTACATTGGCAACGCTTAAACTACTTTCAGTTTGAAAACGCATATCCCGATTAGTAATAATCCCAACAACCTTAGTTCCCTCGACAACAGGGGCTGATGAGATACCATGTAAGGTCATTAACTCACGCACAGCATCAAGTTTATGTTCAGGGCTTACAACGACAGGATCAGTAATTATGCCACTTTCAAATTTCTTAACACGGCGCACTTCATGAGCTTGCTGCTCTATAGTTAGATTTTTATGAATGATCCCAATGCCGCCCTGCTGTGCCATAGCTATGGCTAATTTACTTTCAGTTACGGTATCCATTGCCGCAGATAAAAGAGGTATATTTAAGGCTATTTTTTTGGTTAAAAAAGTCTGCAATAAAACTTCTTTAGGAAGAACCTCGGAGTAATCAGGAATAAGAAGTACATCATCAAAAGTAAGTGCCTGTTCTGTAACGCGTAACATAATAAGATTCCTTTATAAAATTAAAATTTATGAAATAAAATTCATTAAAATTTGCTTAGAAAAAATCCCACAAGCAGCAGGATTTTAGAGCAATATTTAAGTTGTTTTGTATTGCCCAAAGCCCATAAGGCGTTGGTAACGCAGCTCAAGTCGCTCTTCAGTGCTTATGCTTTCAAGCTCATCTAAATATTTAATTAGCGCGATCTTAAGAGAGCCTGCCATCTCTTCATGGTTTCGATGCGCTCCGCCTTTAGGTTCAACAATTATCTCATCTATTAAGTTTAAGGACTTTACTCTATTTGAGGTAATTCCCATAGCTTCTGCGGCATCTGATGCTTTATCTGCACTTTTCCATAAAATAGAGGCACAACCTTCAGGTGAGATTACCGAATAAGTTGCGTATTGGAGCATAAGAACGCGATCCCCAACCCCAATAGCTAAAGCACCACCTGAGCCACCTTCGCCTATCACGGTACAAATAACAGGAACTTTAAGCTTGCTCATTTCAAGTAAATTTGTCGCAATCGCTTCACTTTGACCGCGCTCTTCTGCGCCAATCCCAGGATATGCGCCAGGAGTATCAATAAAGGTAAGAATCGGTATATTAAAACGCTCTGCCATTTTCATTAAACGTAAGGCCTTGCGATAGCCTTCAGGACGCGGCATTCCAAAATTACGCCTGATTTTTTCTTTAGTATCGCGTCCTTTTTGATGCCCAATGATCATGACCGAACGTCCATCGAGCCGCCCTAAACCACCAACAATAGCATAATCATCAGCATAGGAGCGATCTCCATGTAGCTCTTGGAAATCATCAATCATATATTTAACATAATCAAAGGTAAACGGACGCAGAGGATGGCGTGCAATTTGTGAAATCTGCCAAGGATTAAGCTTAGCAAAAATAGTATCAATCAAATTTTTAGCTTTTGCTTCTTGCCTAAGTAGCTCATCTGCAATATTAATATCTGTATCTGCTGAGAGCTTACGCAGAGTTTCTATCTTTTCATCATGCTCTTTGATAGGTGCTTCAAAGGGTAAATAATTCTGATCCAAAATAATACCTCACTACAGATTTTTTATAAAAAAGTGGCACAAATGATACAACAAATCAGTGACTTTAAGCAATTCTATTGCTAAATATTATCGACTAAAAAAATCAACCCTTTCTTAAATTTCCTTATTTTAAATATTCAAGGTCTTTTGAGGAAAAATCCTGAGAATAGAAATCCTTTAGCCGAACGTATTTCAAATGCTCAGGATAAGAATAATTATGTGAATCAACATCGTTATCACCATTTTCATTCTGTGTAGCACTTCCTCCAGTAAGTTTTGCTAAATACCATTCATCTGACTTGGCATCATAATTAAATCTATATGATTCACTCCACCGAATACCTTGAAAACCAAATAAAATATTGTTATTTCCAATTACTACATTTTCAAATGGATCATTCATTCCGCCGCGACTAAGAATGATATTAGCATTACGTATTACAACATCCCACTTATTCTCATTATTTTTTTGAAGAATTAGTAAAGTCCGGTTATCCGTTTCTCCACTCAAAGATGCCTGATCTTTTGTTTCAAGAATAAGCATTAAAGCAAATTTATTATCATCTAGAGGTATAGCATCATACATAATTATCTTATTATTTTTTAAATCAACATTACTAATATTTAGATTATTAGCTACAAAATCATTAGACCAATTTGAATATAATAAATCACTCATTTCTTGGTTATTTAGGAAATTATCCTTATATGTAGACTCAAACAATGATAGCGAAGCCTTTTTTAGATCACAGCCAAGAGTAGTAAAATTATCCTTTATATTTTCGCCTTCAAGTTGAATCCCAGAATATATTTCCTTATATTGTTTAGATACATAAAGTGAGTATTGAGTCTTATTATTAACGAACCTAAGCCCTATCTCTTTAAACGACAAGTCATTGTTATAATGAGTCCTGATAAACTCAAATTTATCCTTAGAGTTTTGTAAGTTTTCAGGATATCGCAATTCTATGCTCTTAGGCTTTCCAAAAACATAATAAATAGTTCCTTTTTCTTTCGATAAATCTTGAGACCCACAAACTGATACCATTTTTTTACTGATAGAGCACGAAAAAATAACCTGTTCATTTTTATTGCATAGGCTATCTTGTGCGTAAGAAAAATTTGGAATTATAAAAATAACACCAATAAT